>JAGBID010000010.1 GCA_017935165.1 Clostridia bacterium | reverse complement strand
GTTGATTTGGTGGTTTTTGAGCAGTTACATTTTGTATACCTCCGAAATCTATCCCTCACGGTCACGACGACCATATGGCTATGTTCAGCAAGATATTAAGACTCTACCACGAGGATATAGAACTTGAGCGAGTTATGTTTAACTTCCCCTCTACAGAGTTTTATATGTACGCGCCCGACTGCTACAGCACCATTAACAGAATCAATAAGTATTATCCCGAGGTAAAATACTTAAAGCCTCACGCAGGTCAGAAGTTTATGCTTGCAAGCACTAAGTTTGAGGTACTGCAGACACACGAGTGCTTTACTGCTTACGGTTGTAACGAAAAGCCTGACGATTTTAACGATACATCCACAATTTTGAAGATCACCTTTGACAAAAAGGTATTTTTGATGCTTGGCGACTTCAACAAAATTGGCGAAGCACAGCTTTTAAAGCACTATACTGAGGACACTTTAAAGGCTGATATTGTTCAGGCAGCCCACCACTTGTTTAATATGCTCTACTATATTTATGACGTGAGTGAGCCTGAGTACATTTTGGTACCCACAAGAGTGGAGTCAAGAACCAATCACGATAAATATAAATACGGCAGACTTGTTTTAACAAGAACTGATGACAAGGTTTTCTTTGCTTCTGACGACGGTACCGACGGTTTCGCTGTAAGAGATGGTAAACTGACAAGAATTTACCACGATATTCTAAGAGGCGGAGAGTACGACGGCAGCGACCTTTAATTTGAAAAGGAAATTAAAATGAATTCATCACAGAACTATACTTTTAAATATAGGGAAGAGGATATCAAAAAGAATAAGAGTATTTCATTTTTAGCCTACATACCCTTGTTGTTTGTTTTCCCTCTTCTTAAAAAGGATTCCGAATTTGCAAAATTTCATGCAAATCAGGGCTTGGTGCTGTTTATTTTTGAAGTTATTTCAGGTGTCTTATACTTACTTCTTAAATGGATAGCAGAAGCTTTTGCGCTTACACCTTTACTTATTGGGCTTAACTTTGTAATGACGGTTGTGTTTATAATGCTTTTATCCGTACTAATAAGCGGCATAATTAACGTCAGCTCAGGACTTGCTAAATCCCTTCCCTTTATAGGTGGTATTGAGATAATTAAATAACAGTAGGTGAAAGAATGAATTTTTTAAAGAAGATTTACAAAAGAACCGAATGGTACCCTGTATATAATTTTCAGGACGACGGCGGTCATGCAAGAAGTAATATCCTGTTTGCCGTAATAGCTCAGGCTGTAGTTAACGGTTTTTCGGCAGGTATTTTCTACACAGGTCTTTTGGTCGGCTACGGAATTAACATTGTTAACATCGGTATTATTTCCATTATTCCTTCACTTGCCAACGTGTGTGCTATATTTTCACCTTTTATTCTTGAAAGGTTTAAGCGCTTAAGACCTATACTTACGGTAACACGAATTCTTTACTACACTCTTAATATTTTAGGTGTTACCTTACTGCCTGAAATTGTCAAGGATGAAAACGCCAGACTTGCGGGACTTATAGTAATAGTTCTTGTTACAAACGTAATAAACGCACTTTTCTCCTCAGGCTACACAACTATGCACATGGGTTACATTACACCCGACGTGCGAATGAAGTATTTCTCTACCACAAGCCTTGTTTCCACTCTTGTTACCTATCTTGTTCTGATTCTTGCAAGCTTTGTAACCGACAGTTTAGAGGGTCAGGCTCAGCTTAACGTAATTATCATTCTTCGTTACGTTGCTTTTGCAGCAGCACTTTTGGACGTTTATTTCCTGCAGAAACCCAAGGAGCCTGAATACAAAAAGTCAGGCGAAAAGCCCAAGCTTATTAACGTATTTAAGCTTCCTTTCTCCAATAAGAAGTTTATTTTAACAATGCTTATTTACGGTTTGTACTGTTATTCAGCCAATATTCCTGCTTCAGTAACAAACACATGGTGGCTTGAAACCGTTAATATAAGTTATTTGTACATTAACGTAATCAATTTCTTCTATACATTCTTTATTATTTTTACTACAAAATATTATAGCCGAATGATAGCGCGAATGGGCACCTTCCCAATGCTTTCGCTTATACTTTTACTGCACGTGCCTACTTTTATCGCTCACGCATTCGTCACCCATGATAATTACATTTGGCTTTTAACCGCAGTAAGACTTGTTCAGCACCTTTTAGGTACAGGCCTTAGCTTTACTGTAAGTAACCTTATGTATATAAATATGCCTGAGGAAGACAAAACCAATTACATTTCCTTCTATGTACTGGCGGGTAATGCTTGTGCATTTTTAGGTCTTACTACAGGTACAGGTATAGTTGCCGCAATGGGCGAAAGCGCAATTAACGTTTTCGGTTTCGCTATGTCAAGTGTTCCGGTTACAATTTTGCTTGAAGGTGTTGCTTTCGTTGGTTTAGCTATACTTACTTTGGCACTTTTGAAACACGTAAAGCCTGAAAAGGAGAAATAATATGGCAAAAATAAGTGATATTGATAAGAATTTTGCAGAAAAGCCTATAATTAAGGACGGTATGGTTTACAGAAACATTCTGTCTGAGCCCTTTAAGATTTACGGACTCTATAAACCGGAGGAGGGCACTTTCAAAAGAATGCCCTATGAAGTTGCTGAAAGCGTAAACGAAGGTGTAGCCTTTAACAATAAGCACACTTCAGGCGGCAGGGTAAGGTTCAAAACAAATTCAAGGAATATAAGCCTTAAGTGTTATTTCCCCGAGCTTTGTATAATGTCCCACATGCCTATGACGGGTAGCATGGGTTTTGATATATTTATCAATGGTAAATATTTCCGCACCTTCGTTCCGACAATAGGTAATGATGAAAAATTCTGTATTTATGAGGACGGCAGACGCGGATACGAAGCTACCGTAGACACATTAAACACAGAGATGAAGGATATCTTAATCAATTTTCCCCTTTATAATGCAGTAAACAAGGTCTATATAGCATTGGAAGAAAATGCCCGGCTTTTGCCCGGCAACGAATATAGGTATAAAACTCCGATTGTTTATTTGGGTTCGTCCATTACTCAGGGCGGTTGTGCTTCACGCCCGGGTAACGCTTACCCAAATATGATTTCCAATTGGCTTGATACCGATTTTATCAACCTTGGTTTCTCAGGCTCATGCCGCGGCGAGGACAGTATGGCGGAATATATAAGGGAAATTCCTATGAGCGTGTTTGTTTACGATTACGACCACAACGCTCCTACTGTAGAGCATCTACAGAATACTCACGAGAGATTTTTCCTTAAATTCCGCGAAAAACAACCCTTAACCCCCGTTATTGTCATAAGTGTAGCGGATAAATCCTATGGAGACTCGATAGAAAAAAGGCGCGAAATCATATATACTACTTATAAAAATGCTGTAGAAAAAGGCGATAAGAACGTCTATTTCATTGACGGACAGACTATTTATTCCGAGCCTTCTTTTGAGCTTTGCACAGTGGACGGCTGCCACCCCAACGACTTAGGCTTTTACTTTATGGCAAAGAAAATCGGTGAAGTAATTAAAAATTTATTATAATTAAACTCAGCCTGCAGTTAAACCCTGCAGGCTCGATTTTTAGCTTTGTGTTTTATGTTTAATATTTTTACATTTATATAAAATTTTAAATTGACTACACATATATTGCGTTGTATAATATAAGTGAAGAAGGGAGCTTGAAAATATGAAGAAAAATCTAATTATAATATTGTTATTAGTTTTATCCTGCTTTAGTATTTTTCTATCCCCTGTTCTTTCGAAGGGCGTGATAATTAAGGCGCCTGCTAAAGATTCTGTTTGTATTTTAAACGTAATGAGTGAAGAAGGTTTGAACGTACCTATTCAGTTATTTGAAGGCGGATACGTATCCGGCGCACTTCCTTTATGTTATCAGAGAATAGACG
>JAGBID010000009.1 GCA_017935165.1 Clostridia bacterium | reverse complement strand
TACCTCCGTTTCAGCACCCGGCGACAGCGAGCTTCTTGACAAGCTTTGGCTTGATGCCTATGAGCGTGAGGCTGAGGAGTTGGCCATTGAGGCTGAAAAACAGAGGCTTAAGGAGGAAGAAAGGATTCTTGCCAACACTCCAACTGAGGATTACGCCCAGGAAAAGAGCATTAAGGGTCTTGAAATCGAGGAGCTTTCCTCCATGCTTATTATAGGTGACAGCGCTTACCCATACTACAAATTTGACCTTAAAGCCGCTCAGGATTTTGCCGCTGCTGTTAACAAGGCACCCTCCGACATAGACGTTTACAGCCTTATAGTACCTTCTAAAATTGATATTGAGCTGAGCCTAAGTGTTTTAAGGGATTACCCCAATGAGACAAGCGACCAGAGAAAGGCTATAAGGTACATACAAAGCCTTATGAATGAAAACGTTATCAAGCTTAACGTGTATGACAGATTCAAGGCACATTGTGACGAGGACCTTTTCTTTAAAGCCGACAGCCGTTCAACCTCCCTTGCCTCCTACTATGCCTACACTTTATGGGCAGAGAAAAAGGGTATTACCCCTCTTAAGCTTGAGGAGCTTGAAAAAGTAAGCTTTGAAAACTTTAACGGCAGTATCTCCCTTGCAAATGAAGGCGCAGGTCTTTCCAACTCTGATATTATTGATATTTACCGTGCAGACACCGACCTTTCCTTAAGTGTAAAAATTGACGGTAATATGCAGGGCTGGCCTATTTATACAAACGTAACGGATTACGGCGCCAGCTACAAATACAGCACCTTCCTTGCAGGCAGCGACAATTACGCAGTTATCACAAATAACGAAATAAATGATGATTCCGCCTGCATAATAGTCAAGGACGCTTCCGGCAACAGCTTCGCTCCTTTCGTTGCAGAGCATTATAAAAACACCTATGTTATAGATTACCGTAACTACAAGGGTAGCCTTGATAAGCTTGTAAACGAAACGGGCGCAATGGAAATAATCTTCTATATTCCCATTGAAAACACCAATATCTCCTCCACCGCAAGTAAAATATCAAAATTGGCATAAAATTTTCTCCCTGACCTAAAATCAGGGAGATTTTATTTTATATAATCTTATTTTATATAATCTGTTCTTTTAAAGTTTTGCCGCAGCTGTCTGTAAAGCTTACTTTAATTTCGCCATCGTTAAATATGTAGCCGCAGCCTGCGAAATATGCGCCGTCACGCTTTTGAACATCACCGCCCACTACCACGGGGCAAATGCTGCCGTTTGTGTTCCACTCGGTGTTATCGGGGTAATATACACTTAATTCATGCAAGTGGCCGCAAATCATAACCTCAGGCTTTACTTCTTCCTTTAAGAGCTTTATCCATTCCGCAAAAATTTCCTGCTCAATGTCAAAGGGAGGCGGTAGCCTGTGGGTAAAGGTGTTGTGAGCAATCAAAAGCTTATGCTTAACACCTTCAGCCTCGTATTCATTTTCCTTATTCTCAATAACTTTCTTTAAAAATTCCGTCTGTCTCTCCCTGAAAACGTGGCAGGCAACTGTGAAACCGTACTCTGCGTGGTCGTCGGGCCTATCCTCACCGCAATCAAGCAGAATTCCCCAAATATTGCCTAAACGGAAGCTGTAATAGGTGTTCCCCAGGTGATTCGGTGTGTAATCGGCAAATTTTTCTGCAAAGTTACCTCTTAAATCGTGGTTACCCCTTGAGAATACAGAAGGCTTTTCTCCCTTCATTAAAAGTGAGCATATCTCGTAAATATTTATAAATTTGGAAGGGTCGCCGCTGTGGTCGATAACGTCACCGTTTAAAATAAGAAAATCGAAATCGCCGAAGGTTTCGGCAGCTTTCACGGGCTCTGCCACCAAGTTATGGGCGTCGGAAATATGGTAAGCTCTTATATTGTTTTCAGGCACGGGGTAAAACTTATAAGTCTTCTCCAGAACCTCCTCGGTTTCGGTAAAATAAGGCTTTCTTTCAATTATAGGACGGATGCAGACTGTGTATTCCATTGCTTCGTCAAGAGCCTTCATAGGTACCTCTACCCTATGGATCTCGTTTCTTGAACGCATAATGCCGTTGGACTCGTCATAATAATATTTATCTCCTACCTTAACAAAGAAAAGGCTCTGCTCCTCTACGGGCATCATTATCTGGTAGTATTTATCCACGGCAAAAACTGCAGGATTATACTTAAAATATTCGCTCATACTAAAACTCCCTTCATTTTTCTTAATTATATATTATAAAAGGGAGAACTTCAAGCTCTCCCGAAAATTCATATTTACACGTTTTTATTCAAACGCCACCCCATCGTAGCCGTAAGTTACGGCAAGGTTTTGAAATATAATCAATTATACTTTCCTTTTTAGTACCTTTCGGAAAAATGATATTACCGCCTTCCCAGCTGCAGTTTTCAGGATTGGATATATCTATAAAAGTACCTCCTGAAAGCACGTAGGGACATTTCGGGGCATAGTCACAATATTTTTCTGTCCAGACTGTTATCAGGTATACCTTTCCAATGTCAAATTTTTCGAAAGCTTCATACCCTCCATCTCCTTTTGGACCGCTTTCAATAACAAGTTTATCACTGCCGTATTCACCGTAAACCAAGTTTATTCCTTTAAATACCCAATAGCCAAGTCCGTCACGTTCATAGTAATCATCAAGTCCGGCAACAAGAGCAAAAGGACTTGTAGATATGGCATCAAGCCAGAAAACTTCCTCAGCATTATTCTCCAGCTTCTCACTAAACGCTTCTCCAAACCATTCTGTGTATAACTGCTCTCTGTTCTTATAATACCATTCGCTTTTGGGTTCATACCGGATTATCGGTTTAACCGCATCAGTTTTTCTCTCAGTAGTAAGCAGTGCTGTTATCACAATCAGTAATGCAGCCAAAATAACAAATACTGTCTTTTTGTTCATCATATACTCCTTTTAATTTGTGCAAACTAAAATAAAAACGACCCTTGATTGTAAGTTATCCAGCAACCACAATCAAGGGTCATTTCTGTTCGATCTTAGTATCTAACATCAATTGTTTACCTTCTCTTTCATTAAACTGAAATGATGCCCATATTAAATTTTAATTCGTTCTCCTTATTATTTCATACTACCGTCGATTTACTATCCTTATTATTTTTTAAAATTCAGTTTTCTTTAAGCTTAGTCTTAAAGTACTTTTTAAATTTCTCTTC
>JAGBID010000102.1 GCA_017935165.1 Clostridia bacterium | reverse complement strand
CTGGCGGAGAAGATGGGATTTGAACCCATGCGCCGGTTTCCCGACCTACTCCCTTAGCAGGGGAGCCCCTTCACCACTTGGGTACTTCTCCATGGTGAAAAATAAAAGTTTTATGTGGCGGAGAGGAAGAGATTCGAACTCTTGGTCCCTTGCGAGATCACTAGTTTTCAAGACTAGCTCCTTAAACCACTCGGACACCTCTCCGTTTGGAACAAGAAGTATTCTATCATAAGAAACTTTGATTGTCAAGCTTTTTTATAACGGAAAAGAAAATTTCTTTTCGTTTTATTTTGTTTAAGATATACAAATTTCATACCATTTTTAGGTCTAACAAAATTTTCTAAGTGTTCACTTTTTTTACCGCAAAAAAACAGAGTATTCGGGAGTATCTAAGAGAAATCGGGAGGATTTTTTAAATTTCCACCAGAAATTTAAAGGATTTTGAGGAATTTTCCCCGAATATATTGACATTTTGCGATTTTAACCTATAATAAAGTCATCGCGTATGCATCTAGAAACTGTACTACTTCCGCCCTTTTTAGGACGCGTAGCAGCACTTTAGCCGAAAAATCATAAGCCTTAACAGATTGAATAAATCCTTTGCGATGGCTTTGTAAAAATATTTTTCGGGGTATGTGTAAAACAAAAAGAACACGCTACTATTGCGGCATTGCCGCTATCACGCAAAGGGGATGCACATTATGAAAGAACCTATCATTTCGCTTTCAAATATTTCAGTATCTTTTGACGGCGAGCCAGTACTTAAGAACTTTAACCTTTCCATCCGTGACGGTGAATTCGTCACACTTTTAGGCCCTTCAGGCTGCGGTAAAACAACTGCTCTCAGAACTATTGCAGGCTTTATCAAACCTGACAGCGGCGACGTTTACTTTGAAGGCAAAAAGATAACCAAGCTTCCGCCCCATAAAAGAAACGTTAACACTATTTTCCAGAAATACGCTCTCTTCCCTCACCTTAACGTTTACGATAACATCGCATTCGGTATGAGACTTAAAAAGAAGAGCGAGGATGAAATTAAGAAAACCGTTACCGAAATGCTCCATATGGTCAACCTTAACGGTATGGCACACAGAGGTGTAGGCCAGCTTTCAGGCGGTCAGCAGCAGCGAATTGCTATTGCGAGAGCTCTTGCAAATGACCCCAAGGTGCTTTTACTTGACGAACCCTTAAGTGCTTTGGACCTTAAGCTGAGAAAAGATATGCAGAGCGAGCTTAAAAAGATTCAGCAGGCTGTTGGCATTACCTTCGTATTCGTTACACACGACCAGGAAGAAGCTCTTTCTATGTCTGACACAGTTGTTGTAATGGATAAGGGTGACATTCAGCAGATCGGTACTCCAATAGATATTTATAACGAACCTAAAAACGCTTTTGTAGCTGACTTTATCGGTGAAAGTAATATTCTTGACGGCTTAATGGTTGACGATTACCTCGTTGAGGTTGCAGGTCAGAGATTTAAGTCCCTTGACCACGGCTTTGGTAAGATGGCTCCCGTTGATATCGTTATTCGCCCTGAGGATATTGATATCGTTAAGGCAAGCTCACCCGGCGCTCACATCAACGGTGTTGTTACAAGCGTTACTTTTAAAGGTGTTCACTACGAAGTTATTGTTGACGTTGACGGCTTTAAGTGGATGATACAGACCACTGATGTGCAACACGTTGGCGAAAACATTGGTCTTGCACTTACACCCGACGATATTCACGTTATGGCTAAATCCGTATATTCCGGCACCATGGGCGACTACAGCACCTTCAGTGACGAGATGGAGGAGGACATTATTCTTTCCGAAGAAGCAGGCGAAAACGCCGAAGAAACGGAGGAGAATGATGAAGAATAAATGGCTTGCTGCACCTTATACGGTGTGGATGGTAATTTTTATTATACTCCCCCTTATCCTTGTAGGATTCTTTGCTTTTACTGATAAGGAAGGCTATTTTACCCTTGATAATATTATGAAGGTAGGCCAGTATTCCAACGTATTTTTAAGGTCTATCTGGCTTGGCTTACTTGCTACTGTTATCTGTCTTGTGTTGGCTTATCCTTTAGCTTACATAATTTCCAAAGCAAGCTTCAAACAGCAAACAGTTTTAACAATGCTTGTTATGATGCCCATGTGGATGAACTTCCTTTTAAGAACATATGCATGGATGAGCTTACTTGAAGATAACGGCATTATAAATAATTTTCTTGTATCAATAGGTTTGCCCAGAATACACATGATAAACACTTCCGGCGCCGTTGTTCTTGGTATGGTTTATAACTACATTCCCTATATGATACTTCCCCTTTACTCTGTTCTTACCAAAATAAACGGCAGCGTTATCGAAGCCGCTCAGGACCTTGGTGCTAACAATGTAAAGGTATTTATGAAGGTTATTATTCCTATGTCAATGCCCGGTATTATTTCAGGCATTACAATGGTATTTGTTCCTGCGGTTTCCACCTTTATTATCTCAAAAATGCTTGGCGGCGGCGGCAATTTGCTTATTGGCGACCTTATCGATATGCAGTTCTTAGGCTCTGCTTATAACCCAAATTTAGGCTCCGCTATCTCCCTTGTTCTTATGGTTATTATCCTTATTTGTATGGGTATAATGAACCAGTTTGACGACGATGAAGAGGGTTCAGGAGGTGTGATGATATGAAAATCGCTTCCAAAATCTACTCCGCCCTTATTTTCATATTCCTTTACGCTCCCATTTTGGTGCTTGTTGTTTTCTCATTCAACGATACAGAAACAGGCAGCCGTACAATATGGAGCGGCTTTACCTTAAAATGGTACAAGATGCTTTTTGAGGACAGACTCCTTCTTGAAGCTCTTACAAACACTCTTATTATTGCAGTTATCACAGCTGTTATATCCACAGCTCTGGGTACAATGGCGGCTATCGGAATCAATGCCATGAACAAAAGAACAAAGAAGGTTATGCTTACCGTAACTAACCTTCCCATGGTTAACCCTGAGATCGTTACAGGTGTTTCCCTTATGCTTCTTTTCGTATTTTTCGTTCAGGTATTCGGCGGCAAGAGCCTTGGTATGGTCTCACTCATTGCTGCTCACATTACATTCTGCTTGCCTTACGTTATTTTAAACGTTCTTCCCAAGCTCAGGCAGATGAATCCTAATTTATATGAAGCTGCTCAGGATTTGGGCTGCACTCCTTTTAAAGCATTCTACAAGGTAGTACTTCCCGAAATTCTCCCCGGTATTACAACAGGCTTTATTATGAGCCTTACACTTTCCATAGACGACTTTGTAATAAGTTACTTTACAAGCGGTACAACCCAGACCTTACCCATCTACATTTACTCAATGACAAGAAAAAGAGTAAGCCCCGAAATAAACGCTCTTTCTACTTTATTGTTTGCCGTTATTTTGGTTTTACTTATTATCGTAAATGTCAGAAACAGCAAGGATAAAAAGGAGGGTAAGGCAAATTGAAAAAGTTAAGTAAAATTTTCGCAATCCTTTTTTCCTTTCTTTTTGTTTTCGCATCTCTCCCCTTCGTTTCTTTTGCTGATGAAACTGAAGCTGCACCATTAACCGGTGTTACCATTAACGTTTATAACTGGGGTGAGTACATTTCAAACGGTACTGACGGTTCTTTGGACGTTAATGCTGAATTTACCAGAAGAACAGGCATTCAGGTTAACTACACAACCTTCGACAGTAACGAATCCCTTTATTCCAAGCTTGCAGGCGGCGGCGCTGACTACGATGTAATCATTCCCTCTGACTATATGATAAGTAAACTTATTAATGAGGGTATGCTTCACGAGATCGATTATAATAACATTCCTAACTTCAAGTATATAGGCGAGGAATTTAAAAACCCTGATTACGACCCGGAATGTAAACATTCTGTTCCATATACCTGGGGTATGGTTGGCCTTTTCTACAACAAAGACCACATTAAGGAAGTTCCCACAAGCTGGGAGATTCTTTGGAACGAGCAGTACTCAGGCAAAATATTGATGTTCGATAACCCCCGTGATGCTTTTGCAATTGCATTCTGCCGTTTAGGCTTCCACTTAAACTCCACTGATTCCAATGAGTGGGAAGAAGCAGCAATGCTTTTAAAGGAGCAAAAGCCCCTGGTTCAGGCTTACGTTATGGACCAGATATTCGATAAGATGGAAAGCGGTGAAGCTTGGCTTGCCCCTTACTATTCAGGCGATGCAGGTACACTTGTTGAAGAAAATGAACACATAGGCTTTATCTTCCCCGAGGAAGGCACCAACAACTTTGTTGACGCCATGTGCATTCCCATTACAAGCTCTCACAAAGCAGAAGCTGAAGCTTACATTAACTTTATGTGTGACCCTGAAATTGCAGGCGCAAATATGGACTTTGTCGGTTATTCCACACCTATCAGTGATGCTAAGGCTTATTTAAGTGAAGACGTTATCAACAACGAAATCTTCTATCCCTCTGAGGAATTATTATCAAACAGCGAGGTTTTCACTTCTCTGCCTTCCGATATTTCAACTTTAGTTGACTCCCTTTGGGCTGAAGTTAAAATGGGAGGTCCCGGTGATTCGCTGACTCTTATACTGATAATTGCCGTGTTCCTTGCTATTTATATTTCAATTATCATTTATAAAAAAATCAAACGAAAACGCGAATTGATGTAAAAAAAATGAGGTACTTAAGAAATCTTAAGTACCTCTTATTTTTATGAATGATAAAGGTTATGGAACTGATATTTAGGCTCTGTAGTAAGGTTTACACCTAATTTTCTGAACACGTTTCATCTACCTGAGAAAGAATTACGGTGGAGTGAACTTCCAACCCTGCAAGCTTATTAAGCTGCTGCATTGCCATTTCAGCCTGATGGTCAGTAACAGCACAAATTGATAAAGCAAGTAAAACTTCATCAGTATGAAGTCTGGGGTTTTTATTGCCCAAATGTTCAACCTTTAAGTCCTGAATGGGCTCAATTATTTCACGTGAAATAAGGTGAACACTGTCGTCAAGACCTGCAAAATATTTAAGTGCGTTTAAAAGCATGGCACTGGATGCACCTAAAAGTTCACTTGTCTTACCTGTAACAACAGTACCGTCAGGAAGCTCAATAGCTGCTGCAGGAGCACCTGTTTCCTCTTCCCTTTTATTTGCAGCTTCAATAACTCTTCTTGACTTTATGTCAATTTTAGCTGAGTTCATAATAAACTCTATTTTTGCTGCAACGTCAGGGGTCCATTTACCCTGAATAATTGCACATTTTGCTAAGTAATAACGTCTGATAATTTCCTGGAAAGAGGCTTCTGTAACCGCTTCGTCGTCACAAATACAATTACCAACCATATTAACGCCCATATCCGTAGGAGAATTGTAGGGTGATGAACCGTAAATGTTTTCGAACATTGTTTTAAGCAAGGGGAATATCTCCACGTCACGGTTATAGTTAACTGCTGTTTCACCGTATGCTTCAAGGTGGAAGGGGTCGATCATATTAACATCATTCAAATCGGCTGTAGCAGCCTCATAAGCTAAGTTGACCGGATGCTTTAAAGGAATGTTCCAGATAGGGAATGTTTCAAATTTAGCATAACCTGCCCTGATTCCGCGTAAATTTTCGTGATACAGCTGGCTTAAGCAAACAGCCATTTTACCGCTGCCGGGACCGGGTGCCGTAATAACCACAAGGCTGCGGCTGGTTTCGATATAATCGTTTTTACCGTAACCGTCCTCACTTACGATATGGGGGATGTTTGAAGGATAGCCTTCAATGGAATAATGCTTATATACTTTTATTCCCAAGGAATTTAATCTCTTTATAAATTTAACAGCGCCTGTCTGATTATTAAACCTTGTCATTGTAACAGAGCCTACATAAAGTCCTATATCTCTGAAGGCGTCAATAAGTCTTAATACCTCCATATCATAGGTTATACCAAGGTCGCCTCTTGCTTTATTCTTTACAATATCCTCAGCACTTATTACGATAACAATTTCAGCCTGGTCCTTAAGCTCTAAAAGCATTTTCACTTTACTGTCAGGCTTAAAACCGGGAAGCACTCTGGATGCGTGATAATCGTCAAAAAGCTTACCACCAAACTCCATATAGAGCTTACAGCCAAAATAATCAATGCGCTCCTTTATTTTTTCAGATTGAAGTTTAACATATTTTTCATTGTCAAAACCTATACGCATAAATTAACACCTCATTCTTCAAAAACTCAAAATCAAATTAATTATATCACTTTTCTTTTTTTCATACAATGGGATTATAACAAATTTTAAAGATTTTTATTTTTTATACTCACTTAAACT
>JAGBID010000008.1 GCA_017935165.1 Clostridia bacterium | reverse complement strand
CGTCGAGTATCAAGAGGGGAGCATCCTTATATAAAGCACGGGCAAGCATCAACCTTTGCAGTTCACCGCCCGAAAGCTCTACGCCGTCCTCGAATACTTCCTTGCCTATATGGGTATCGATACCCTTTGGAAGGTTTTCGATTTTCTCACTCAAGCCTGCTTTATTTAAGCATTCAAGCACCTTTTCCTTATTTATACCTTCCCTTGTCTGAGCCACGTTCTCGGCTAAGGTAACGGAAAGCTTTGAAAATTTCTGGAACACGGCGCATATAAGCTTATAATAATCGCGGCGGTTAAATTCTTTAATATCAATGCCGTTCAGTAAAACCTTACCTTCCGTTGGGTCATAGAAACCGCAAAGAAGCTTAACTATGGTTGTTTTACCTGCGCCATTTAAGCCTACTATTGCAAGCTTTTCACCGGGCTTGATTTTAAGGTTAACGTTCTTTAGAGTATAGCTTTCAGCCTCGGGGTATTTAAAGCTAACGTCTTTAAGCTCCAATTCAAAGGAATCAAAGTCACTTTCCTTAACACTTTTACCTTCCTCAAATTTAAAGGGCTCAGGTGTTTCAATAAACTCACGGATACGAGATATAGCAAGGCTCTGCTTATAAATAGCGGTGAATTTATCAAGGATACTTATAATGAAATTTGTAAAGCCATTTATGGCGCCGTAGTATAAAAGGAACTCGGATGCAGGTAAATTACCCTTTATTACCATTGTGATTAAGTAGAAGTAAGCAACACCATTTCGAAGAAAAGAAAGCAGAGCGTCAATTATATTTGTAAAAAGATATATGAATTCGCCCTTTCTTACGAAGGCGTCCATCAGTCTTCTGGATTTTCCGTAAACCTCCTCAATCCAGGGTCGCATGGAAAATACTCTTATATCCTTACCCAGAGGAATATCCTGACCGCGCTGTGAAATATACATAAGTTCGTTTGAAAGCTTGTCTTCCTCAAAGCGGTGGTCGTAACCCCAGCGGTTGATTCTCTTGTTTACAAAGTAGCCAAGAACAGAAGATATCAAGGTAACAATAACAAGTAAAGGCTCTACGTTAGTTAACAAAAGAAGGTAAATTATAAAACAGCCAAGGTTTATAAATATATCAGTAAGTACGTTCCATATAGCCTCGGTTGCATCTAAATTACTGCTTACAGCCTGAGACGCTTTCTCAGCTTTTTCTTTAAAGGCTGTGCTTTCGAAGTTTGGCATACTTGTGTCTGCCATTTTACCGTTTAAAGCGTAAACCACCTCAAGCCTTGTGTTTACCCTTGGCCACAAAGTTATAGTATTTACGTACCTTTCAAGGGCACTCAATAAAATAAGCGGCAGGGTGAAAAATAATATGGTTAAAATAAGCTCAGTTATCTCCGATTTATTTTCAACTCTTTTAAGTATTTCGGGCGCTATAAATAAATTGCAGAGGTTGGTAATTACCGCGCTTGTGACAAGTAAAAATATATGCCACAGAATTCTTAAAGAATCTGCTTTTTTAGCCATTTTCACCATGTAAAGGCAGTTACTTATAATGCCGTACTTAGGCTTTTGCTTTTTAGCTTTTTCTTTCATTTTTGTTTCCTTTCTTTTGGGATTGTTTTTTAGACAGGGGATCCCCAGAGGTGTTCTCGGCTCCCCTGCAAGGGGAGCTGGATTTTGAAAAGTGTCTTGACCACTTTTCAAAAGACTGAGGGGTTGATAAAGAAGATAGTCTATTTCATCACTTCTTCGCAAGAAATTTGCCACCTTCCCCTCAAGGGGAAGGCTGTCTCAGGGGAGCCGAGGTGACACGGATGAGGTATCTTCCTGACGCCATTATACTATCACAAAAAAATCCCCGATTATTATTTCGGGGACGAACTGTCGTTATTTTGGGACGAACTGTAATTCTGCGGCAATAAAATCTCGGTAGTAAAGGCGCCGTCCTCGCTGTTGCGGCTTATGTAGCCTTCGTGGCGGTCAACTATATCATCAATTCTTAAAAGACCGAAGCCGTGGCCGTCACCTTTGTTTGTTTTAAATATTCTTCCGCTTTTAATAAGCTTTTTGCCTGAAGTGAAATTTGTAAAGGAAATATAAAGCTTATTTCCCTTCATATCCATATAAACTCTTATAAGTCTTTCTTTTTCGGGAAGGCTTAAAGAAGCTTCAATAGCGTTGTCGAAAAGATTACCGATAATAACGCGCAGGTCGATTTCGCTGATAGTAAGGGAATAGGGAATATGAGCGTCTGCCTCTACCATTACGCCCTTGGATTTAGCCAAGCTTATTTTACTGTTTAATATGGCGTCTGCCATAGCGTTACCTGTTTTAATTACTGTATCCACGGTACTGAGGTCTGTTTCAAGCTCGTCAAGGTACTTTTTAATAGCCTCAATATCGCCTTTTGATGCTAAAGCCTTCATAACCTGAATGTGGTTTTTATAGTCGTGGCGCCAGCCTCTTATCTGCTTATACATATTGTCCACCTCGGCATAGTGGGTGTTAATAAGCTCACGCTGGTAATTTTCTATTCTTTTATCTATCCTTTTACTTAGAAATGACATATTAATTAACCTTTTAATATAATAGCTCTGTTTAAATTATCGTAATGACCGCGGGGTAAGGGCAGGCAGGTACCGCCTATCAGCTTAACTTCTGCTTTGGTAACTCGTTCAATTTCCTTTAAATTAACTATAAATGACCTGCCAATTCTAAAGAAGCGGTCGTCAAGCTCTGTTTCGATTTCGGAGAGAGTTTTCCTTACTGTGTAATCATTTTTGGCGTGAATGGTTACGTAGTTTTTCATAACCTCAATAAACTTGATTTCATACAAGGGGATAAGGAGCATTTCGTCGTTTACTTCTATTTGCAGGCGCTTTTCATTTTTCTTAAGTCTTTCCTTGGCTTTTGAAAGCACTTCCTTCAGCTTCTTTTCGTTTACCGGCTTCATTAAATAATGAAGGGCGTTAACCTCGTAGCCCTCACTTATGTAGTCGGAGTAGCCGGTGATGAAAATAATCTCGGCACTTTCATTTTCTTTTCTTATGAGCTTAGCCATATTAACGCCGTCCATACCGCCCATTTCGATATCAAGCAGCAGAATGTCGTAGTCCTTTTTCTCGGAGAAACGGAAAAGGAAGCTTTCGGCACTGCTGAATTCCTCGGAAATATATTCTACACCCTTTTCTTCCGCCCAGGCCTTTAAAATATTCCTTGTAAATTCAATATCCTCTATTAAATCGTCCACTATCGCAATATTAAGTGCCATAATTCCACTTCCTTTCTATTATATGATAGCAAAGTTTTTTGTAAATTACAATAAAATATTGGTTGGAAAGAATTGACCGATTAAAAGTAAAAGGGAGGATATAATTCCTCCCTTAATAATTATTCTCTGAAAAGTGAAATTTGGTCAAGATTATCTTCGTTATAAACGTAAATAAGCTTGCCGCCGTCCATAACAGCTCTCTTGTAGCCGTAAGCTTTATCGAAGTTGCCGTAAAGTGAAGCGACTTTAATATAGGCTTCACCTTTTTCTGCTTGACCTCTTTCAATACCCAAAAGGTAATTGCCGCTTTCAGAAACAGTAAACTCAATATCAATTTTCTGCCAATCGGTATTATCGAAATCTTTATAAGCCACAAGCTTCTGTGTTTCGGCGTTTCTGATAAATACACGACATTTATCACCGGAAGATTTTACTATGCTTCTATATACACAAGGCTTATTTGCCTCAATATAAAGACCCTGATAGAGTTTAGCATCGCCTTTTTCAAGGTGCTTGATGTAGCCGTAGTTTTCTTCGCCGCGTACTCTGCCGGCGCTGTCTTCATCCTCGTTTTTGAGGTAATTCCAGTAGATTATACCGTCCTTAAAATCACCGTTTCTTATATGGCGCATAGAGCGAAAGCCCTTAAGGTCACTTATCTCTGTATCGAAGAAGTTCTGCTCAATAGCATCAATTTTATTATTTTCCATACGGAAATTTGTAACGGGATGAGGGTCGGTTTTTACAGTGTAGGGGTTATAATTCCATACACCTAATGAAACAATGTGGTTATCGTGTGCGTAAATGTTTCTTACTTCTACCTTCTCTAAATCAGGACAATCAATACCCCATAAAATCATGGCAAAAGCCTTGCAGTAGTGGGAGCGAAGGTTATTATGGTCCACTTCAATATTCATGGAAGGCTGTGGGTCATCACTATTCCACCATTCGCTTCTTCTGGGGTCTGCATAAGAGGACCAGATATAAACGGTATCGTCGCCGGTGTACATATCACATCCTGTTACCCTTATATCCTGGCAGTTCTGCAGGCAAATGCCGTCGCCGTTGCCGTGGCTCCACTTAAACACCTTAAGATTTTTATATAAACCAAAATTACAGTGAGCCGCCATAATAGCATAGGAGTGGTAATTTGTGATGGTAATATCGCTTACTTCATAATTTTTAGTTCTGTAAAAACCAATGGGGCAGACGTGTAAAATTTTCTCAGGTTCATCATCTTTATTCATAAAGATAGTACCCTTACCTGTGATTTTAATGTTTTCGGTACCTTTGGGAGCATAAATAAAGGGGAAATTATAGTACCAGCCGTGGCTCCACTTGATATGCTCGTAAATTCTGTTGCCGTGAAGTGGAGTGTAGGGCTCATAGCCATTTTCCGTAGGCTTTACATAATCCTTGGGATTTAAGCTCTGTAAAAGAGTGGCACCGTCACCGAAAAGGAGGGTTATATTACTTCTCAGTACAATGCCGCCTGAAAGGAAGGTCCTGCCTGCCGTCAGCTCAACTGTGCCGCCGCCTTCAAGGTAAAGGTCGTCAATAGCCTTCTGGATAATTTCCCTGTCATTTGTAACGCCGTCGCCCTTAGCGAAGTAGGGTGATTCGGTAATAACTATATGCTTCATATCATTTACCATCCTTGTTGTTTTGTGCAATGTATTCCTTAGGTGTAAGTAAAAGCTGCTTCTTAAACACCTTTGCAAAGTAAGCTGAATCGTTAAAGCCAATCATTGAGGCTATTTCCTTAACAGCTCTGAAGCCTCTGTCCATCAGTTCGCAGGCACGCTGAACACGTATCTGGTTTATATACTCGCAATGTCCCATGGAGAAATTCTTTTTGAATAATGCCGAAAGGTACTTGGGGTTATACTTAAACTTCTCGCTTAAATTATTAAGGGAGAGGCTTTTATCAAAATAATTATCGTCAATATATTTCTTGATTTCCAGCAGTACGGAGCTTGCCTTCTCGGATTTATCGGTTTTGCACAAAAAGGAGAAGGTATAGGTAACAATGCTCTCGCTGATTAAATCCAGGTTACTGTCGTCGGCATTCGATAAAGCGTCCTGCCAGTAGGGGATAAGGAAATCGAAATTTTCAAATAAAGGCTTTTCCCTTTGAATTTCCGCCCTTTTAATAAGCTCGTTCATCCTAAGTCCCAAGGTGGTTACGTACATATATTTTAAGTCGCCGTCATTTATAATTTTAAACGGAAGGCTTGGAAAGGTAAGAAACACCGTGCCCGGTTTAAGCTTCATAACGTGGCTTTGGGTGTGAAATTCACCCGTTCCCTCCACTACGATATATAGAATAGTGGCGGCAATTATCTTGAACTTCTTAAAGCTTTCCATATTCTTTTCGTAAACGAAGTTCTTTGTGTCAATAGTCTGGTTTGTTATTCTTGCAGGAACGAATTTACAAACGTTTTCATTTGCCATAAGCTCACAACCTTTATAGTGGATTTAAGCTTATTATATATTCAATGGATGTCAAGGTCAATGAAAATGTGGATATATTCCTGTAATATGTGGAAAATATCTGCAAAAATAAAAATGCCCGATTCCAAAGGGAATCGGACAAATTCTTCGCTTTTAAATTACTCTGCGAAACCTGACTCAACGAGATCAACGAGGCTGTCAACTGCTGCCTTGTCGTCAGTACCGTCAGCAATGATGCGGATTTTTGTGCCGCCAACAATACCGAGGGAAAGAACGCCGAGAAGGCTCTTTGCATTAACTCTTCTCTCATCCTTCTCAACCCAGATGGAAGACTTAAATTCGTTAGCCTTCTGGATGAAGAAAGTAGCGGGACGTGCGTGAAGACCTACCTGATTCTGAACGAGAACATCCTTATCGTACATATAGATTCACTCTCCTAATTTTGTCGTAAGTAATGAAAAATAGAAACTATTTGTTAAGTTACAGTTTTTATTATACCACAATATTTTTTATCGTCAATAAAAATTCGAAAATTTTACTTCTATAACTACTTAAATTTTAATGGAACTTAATTTTTGTGCAATTTGTATATTCTAAAAGGCTCAGTTTGTAAACATTACACAGAAAAACCTTGCTCTTTAAGAAACTCAAGGTCCTTTTCAGTAAGCTCTGCATTCTTAAGCATATCCGGGCGGTGCTTGGCTGTTCTTAAAAGTGCCTCTTTGTGCTTCCAGATTTCTACCTTTTTATGGTCACCTGAGGTGAGCACCTCGGGTACGGGCATACCCTCAAATACTGCAGGGCGGGTATACTGCGGGTGCTCCAAAAGTCCCGAGAAATGGCTCTCGTCACTAAAGCAGGCTTCCTCAGCTAAAACTCCCTTTACCATACGGCTGACAGCATCGGCTAAAATCATGGCAGGCATCTCGCCGCCTGTTAAAACAAAGTCGCCTACACTTATCTCCTCATCAACGTACTTGTCAATTATCCTCTCGTCAATGCCCTCGTAGTGACCGCAGAGTATAAGTATGTTTTCTTTTTTGGCAAGCTCCTTTGCTTTTTCCTGATTTAATACGCTTCCTTTTGGGGACATATAAATTATATGCGGTTTTTTGCCTAAGTGTTCGCTTAAGGTATTTATGGCAAGTGAGAAGGGCTCGGGCTTTAAAAGCATACCCTGTCCGCCGCCGAAGGGGCAGTCGTCAACTCGCTGGTGCTTGTCAAGGGCGTAGTCGCGCAGCTGGTGGAAGCACATCTGCATATAGCCTTTCTTTCTTGCTCTGCCAATAATACTTTCGTCCATTAAGGCTTTGCACATCTCAGGGAAGAGGGTTATTATATCAATTCGCATTTATTTATCCTCTATAAATTCATCATCGAAAATTCCCTTAATGGGTGTAACTTCGATTTTCTTACTGTCAATGTCGGTGCTTTTAATCATACTTTCAACAGCAGGGAAAAGGTACTCCTTACCATCCTTAACTATTCTGTAGACGTTGTTGGCGCCTGTTTCAAAAACTTCCTCCACCTTGCCGTAGTATGTGCCGCTTTCGCCGTCATATACTTCGCAGTTTAAAATATCGGAAATGAAGTAAGTGTTTTTAGGCAGTCTTACGCTGTCACGGTCAAAGTAAAGTAATGTGCCGCGCATTGTGTCCGCAAGGCTTGGGTCGGTGATGCCTTTGACTAAAATCAAAAGCTGATTTTTACCCGAGTGAACACGGCTGGAAATAAGACCTAAGGGAAGCTTGTTTCCAAACTTATCCTCCTTATATAATTCCTTGCACTTCTTTAAAAATTCAGGAGAATCGGTGTAAACCTCCACACGCATCTCACCCTTAACGCCGTGAGTGCCTACTATTTTTCCTGCTTCAATATATTTCTCTCTCATAATTATTCCTTTTTAAATGCATTATTAAAAACATTCTACCATATTTTCAAAGCTTTGTCACTTAAAATATAACTTAATATAACTTAAAAAATACTTCTTCTTTTTTAAAATTAAATATTCACAAATCCTTTAGTTAGTGCTATAATATATCGGTTAAAGTATGCTTTGCTTCAGAAAATGCATTCTGCCCTTAGTTTGAAGCGGCAGAAGTAGCTTTAAGGATAAGATAGATAGTAAAAAGAAAGGAAATATGTATGAGTATTCAGAAGAGTGAGAAATTAAGAAACGTAGCAATTATTGCCCACGTTGACCACGGTAAGACAACTCTGGTTGACCAGCTCCTTCGCCAGAGCGGTATATTCAGAACAAATGAAAACGTTGCTGAAAGAGTTATGGACTCAGGCGACCTTGAAAGGGAGAGAGGTATAACAATTCTTTCCAAGAATACAGCCGTTATGTACGGTGATACAAAAATTAATATTGTTGACACTCCCGGACACGCTGACTTCGGCGGCGAGGTTGAACGTATATTAATGATGGTAGACGGTGTTCTTTTGTTGGTTGATGCTTTCGAAGGCTGTATGCCCCAGACAAGATTCGTTTTAAAGAAGGCTTTAGGCCTTGGCAAGAAACCCATTGTTGTTGTTAATAAGATAGACAGACCCGGCGCAAGACCTGCCGAGGTTATAGATGAAGTTTTAGACCTTTTCATTGAGCTTGGTGCTGACGAGGAGCAGCTGGAGTTCCCCGTTGTTTATGCATCCGGCCGTGACGGCTACGCAACCTATGACCCCCTGGAGGGCGGCAAGGATATGCAGCCCTTGTTTGAGACAATCGTAAAGGAAATTCCTGCTCCCGCAGGTGACCCCGACGGTGAGACCCAGGTTCTTTTCTCCAACATAGACTATGACGATTACGTAGGCAGAATCGGCGTGGGCAGAGTTGAAAGAGGCAGAATCAAGGTAGGTCAGATGGTTACAATCTGCGGCGGTGCCGAGGAAAACAAGCGTAACGCAAGAGTTGTAAAGCTCTATCAGTTCGAAGGCTTAAAGCGTGTTGAATACGAAAGTGCCACAGTGGGTGACCTTATCTGTGTATCAGGTATTCAGGATTTAACCATAGGTGAAACAGCCTGCGCACTTGACAGTCCCCAGCCCCTGCCTTTCGTTAAGATAGACGAGCCCACAGTTTCAATGAACTTTATGGTAAACAACTCACCCTTTGCAGGTAAGGAAGGTAAGTACGTCACTTCCAGAAATATCCGTGACAGACTTTTCAAGGAAGTTGAAACAAACGTTGCTATGCGCGTAGAGGAAACAGACTCCTCCGATACTTTCAAGGTATCAGGCAGAGGCGAATTACACCTTTCAATCCTTATCGAGCAGATGAGAAGGCAGAATTACGAGTTCCAGGTTTCACGCCCCACAGTTATCTACAAGAAGGACCAGGATGGCAAGCTTTTAGAGCCTATGGAGCTTCTTATGATTGAAGTGCCCGACAGCTACGTTGGTGCAGTTATGGAGAAGCTTGGCACAAGAAAGGCTGAAATTTTAAATATGGGTTCAAGGGAATCAGGCACAACTCACCTTGAGTTTAAAATTCCTTCCCGCGGACTTATGGGTTACCGCAGTGAATTCTTAACAGACACCAACGGTAACGGTATTATGAACCATATTTTCGACGGCTATGAACCCTTCAAGGGCGAAATAGTAAGCCGCAGCCAGGGCTCCATCATCGCTCACGAAGCAGGTGAGAGCAGCGCTTACGGACTTTTCTACGCTCAGGACAGAGGCCGTATGTTCATTGGTGCAGGCGTACCCGTTTACGAGGGTATGATTGTAGGCTCCAACCCCAAGAACGAGGATATAGTTGTTAATGTATGTAAGAAAAAGCACGCTACAAATACCCGTGCATCAGGCTCCGACGAAGCTTTGAAGCTTGTTCCCCATACAATTATGAGCTTAGAGCAGTCCCTTGAGTTTATTGCGGACGACGAGCTTGTGGAAGTAACACCCAAGAGCATCAGAATGAGAAAGATGATACTCAGCAAGGAAGCACGTATGAAGAAATTTATGCGCGAGAAGAATTCCTAAAATATATTAATTTTAACCAAAGCAAAAGGAGGAAAAAATGGAATACGTTATACTTGACTTAGAGTGGAATGCCGCTTACAGCAAAAGATTAAAAGGCTACTTAAACGAAATCATTGAGTTTGGCGCAGTTAAATTCAACGAAAAGTTTGAGATAATTGATTCCTTTTCCTCTTTTGTTAAGCTTCAGGTAGGCAAGAAGATAAGCTCCCTTGTCTCCTCCCTTACAAGTATTCACGACGAAAATTTAACAGGTGCCAGACTCTTTATGCAGGTGGCAAGCTCCTTTAAAAAGTGGAGCGAAGGCTGTGTTATAATGACCTGGGGCACAAGCGACATTCACGCCCTTATTGAGAATTTCCGCTATTTCAACGGCAGCGAAAAGGTACCCTTCCTTGATAAATATATTGACATTCAGGAGTACTGCCAGGAAAAGCTTATAGGTGATTTAAGCGAGCAGATGGGTCTTAACAAAGCTGCTGAGATAAGCAACGTGGACATCAGCCGCTATAAGCACCACAGAGCTTTTGAAGATAGCCTTATTGCTATGGAAATCTGCCGTAAGACTATGGATTTTACGGATATAGCAAACTATATTCAGGATGCAAGTAAGGATGAATTCTACCGCAAGATGACCTTTAAAACCAGCATTGTCTGTGATATTGAGCATCCCCTTGTAAAGGAGAAAAGCCTCTTCTTTATATGTGAAAAGTGCGGCGAAAACGCCACAAGGCTTACCAAGTGGCAGCTTAAGAATAAAAAGTTCTTCGCGGATTTCCTCTGTAAAAACTGCGGACATAAGTTCACGGGACGCGTACAGATTAAGGAAAAGTACGAAGGTATTGTTGTAAATAAAAAGAGCATCAGCGTGGAAAGAATCGAGAAACCCAGGGCGGTTACCGATTCCACCCTTCACAAAATGCACCTTGAAGTAAAAAACAAGGTGGGAATTTTAAAATTCCCCATATTTGAAAAGGAAGAAAATTTAGTCCACGGTTTCTCCACCCGTGCAGGCGGTGTTTCCGAAAACGAGTTTGCCGCTATGAACTTAGGCTTTAATCGCGGCGACAGTGACGAAAACGTACATAAGAACTACGAAATTATTGCTGAGGCTTTAGGCATAGAGAAAAGTATGATGGTGGCTTCAAGCCAGGACCACGGCGTTAACGTAAAGCGTGTAACAAAGCTTGATGCAGGCCACGGCATTGATAAGGAAAAGCTCTGGCAGAGTGTGGACGGTCTTATGACCGACGAAAAAGACATTACTTTAGTTATATATACAGCGGACTGTGTACCCTTATATTTCTACGATAAAGTAAAGGGTGCCATAGCATTGTCCCATGCAGGCTGGCGCGGTACAGTTAACGATATGGCAGGTGTCACCGTCAGAAAAATGCAGGAGGAATTCGGCTCAAACCCTAAGGATATAAAGGTAGCCATAGGCCCTTCCATCTGCAAAAAGTGCTTTGAGGTGGAAAGCGACTGTGCAAACGAATTCTTAAAGCTTAAATTCAAGTACGCAAAGGACACAAACAGCTTTGTCGAGGACAGAAAAAACGGTAAATTCCACGTGGATTTATGGCGCGTGAACGAGTTGTTCTTAATGGAAGCAGGAGTAAAAAAAGAAAACATATATAAAGGCTCGGTTTGCTCTATGTGCGAAAGCGATTTAATTTTCTCCCACAGAGCAACAAAGGGTAAGCGCGGCAGTAACGCTGCCTTTATGTGCCTTAAGTAAATACAAAATTATGCGTTAATTCTTTGGAGTTAACGCATTTTTAAAAGGCGGTGAAATAATGCTTTGTGATATTTGCCCAAGAAACTGCAGGGTGGATAGAAGCGAGAAAAAAGGCTTTTGCGGCAGCTTCGATACAATTAAAGTGGCAAGGTACTCCCTTCATATGTGGGAGGAGCCCTGCTTATCGGGTGACAGAGGCAGCGGTACCGTGTTTTTCACAGGCTGCAATTTAAAGTGCCGCTACTGTCAGAACAGCGACATAAGCTTTGAAGCCGAGAAGGGCAGGGAATTAAGTGTCCCGGAGCTTCACGATATATTTTTAAGGCTTATTGATAAGGGTGCCCACAATATAAATTTGGTCACACCAAGCCACTACGTTTTAAAAATAGCCGAAGCCTTATCCATAGAAAAGCTGCCCGTACCCGTGGTTTATAACTCAGGCGGATATGAAAGCGTGAAAAGCCTGAAGCTGTTAGAGGGTCTTGTTGATATCTACCTTCCCGATTTCAAATATGCAGAGAAGGATTTAGCCAAAAAGCTAAGCTACTGTGAGGATTACCCCGAGGTTGCCTTGGCAGCATTAAAGGAAATGCGCCGCCAGCAGCCTATTGATAAATTCGGTGAAAATGGTATAATGGAAAAAGGAATGATAATAAGGCATTTAATTTTACCCCTGCATACCAAAAATTCCATAAAATGCCTTGATATAATTAAAGAAAACTTCGGAAATACCCTTGTAAGCTTAATGAGCCAGTATACGCCTAAGGTCCATTTTGAGGATATGACGGAGCTTAACCGACCTATAACCAAAAGGGAGAAGTTAAAGGTGGAAAGTTATATGCTTTCCTTAGGACTTGACGGCTTTACTCAAAGCGGCAAGGCTGCAACGGAATCCTTTATTCCTGATTTCGATGTTTTCGATGCAACCTGATACGAAAGGAAAATAAAAAATGGAAAAGTTTATAAATTTAAGCCGTGAGCTTTTAAGCTTCATTGAAAAGAGTACCGACAGCTTTCACGCTGTAAAAACTGTTTCCGATATGCTTCTTGAAAAGGGCTACCGATACCTTCCCGAAACAAAGCAGTGGAGTATAAGCACAGGTAAATATTTCACAAAGAGAAATAACTCTTCCCTTATAGCTTTTGAAATTCCCGAAAATGATTTCGACAGCTTCGGTATTATAGCCGCCCACTGCGACAGCCCCTGCTTTAAGGTTAAGGAGCTTCACTCATTAAAGGTGGAGGGCAATTACACAAAGCTAAACACAGAGCCCTACGGCGGTATGATAATGTCCTCCTGGATGGACAGACCCTTAGGTATTTCAGGCAGACTTTTAGTTAAAACCGACAGCGGCGTGAAAACAATCCTCTGCGATACCGAAAAGGATTATTGCATTATTCCCAATATGGCAATTCATATGCAGCGCGATATTAACGACGGCCACAAGTTTAACCCCCAGGTGGATATGCTTCCCTTAATCGGTGACGAAAACGCCGACCTTATTACCTTCCTTTCCGAGAAATACGGCGTCAATAAGGAGGACGTTTTAAGTCACGATTTATTCCTCTATCCTATGGAGAAGGGCAGAATAGTAGGCGAGAAGGGCGAGTTTATTGTTTCACCCAGGCTTGACGATTTACAGTGTGCCTTCAGCGCAGTTAAGGCTCTTACAGAAAGTGAATACAGCGGTAAAATTAAAATTGCCGCTATTCTTGATAACGAGGAAGTTGGCAGCCGTAGAAAGCAGGCTGCGGACAGCTCCTTTATGGAAAATGTAATTGACAGAATCTGCGAGTGCCTTAATATAAATAAGAACAAAAAGTGCGCTATGATAGCGAAAAGCTTTATGGTTTCTGCGGATAATGCTCACGCAGTTCACCCCAATTTCCCTGCAGTAACTGACCAAAGCAACCGCAACTATATTAATAAGGGCATTGTAATTAAGTTTAATGCCAACCAGAGCTACACAACGGACGGTGTTTCCAGCGCTGTGTTCAAGTCAATATGCGACAAAAACGAAGTGCCCTACCAGACCTTCCACAACAGAAGCGATATGCGCGGCGGCGGTACCTTGGGAAATATCAGCAATTCCCACATTTCCCTTAACACCGTGGACATCGGTATTCCTCAGTTCAGTATGCATTCCGCTATGGAAACTGCAGGCATCAAGGATACCTATTATATGTATAAGGCTATGAAAGGCTTCTATGAAGCTAAGGTGAATTTTGACGAGGAAGTATGAACAGCTTTACCTATAACGAAAAAGAATTTATGTTAAACGGCAAGCCCTTTAAGGTTATTTCAGGGGCAATGCACTATTTCAGAATCGTGCCTGAATATTGGCTCGACCGCTTAACTAAGCTTAAGGCCTGCGGTTTTAATACTGTTGAAACCTATATTCCCTGGAATTTACACGAAAGGGCAGAGGGGAAGTTCGATTTCACAGGTATACTTGACCTTGAAAGGTACATCACCCTGGCTGAAGGCTTAGGCTTGAACCTGATAATAAGACCCGGACCCTACATTTGCGCCGAGCACGATTTCGGAGGCTTACCCTCCTGGCTTTTAAACTACGAGCATCTTAGCTTAAGAAGCCGTGACGAAGTATTCATAAGTAAGCTTCGCCCGTATCTTCATAGGGTTTTTGAAATAATTAAACCTCACCTTATCACCAATGGCGGCAGGGTCATAATGCTGCAAATTGAAAACGAGTACGGCAGCTACGGTGACGACAAGGTTTATCTCAACAAAGTTAAGGATATCTACCTTGAAAGCGGTATGAACTGCTGTCTGTTTACTTCCGACGGCAGCGATAAATTAATGCTTTCAGGTGGAACTATTGACGGCATATTGTCCGTTGCCAACTTCGGCAGTCACCCTGACGAGAATTTCAATAAGCTTAAAGAGTTTCGCCCCAAGGAACCCACTATGTGCGGTGAATTCTGGTGCGGTTGGTTCGACCATTGGTACGAAGAGCACCACGTAAGAACTGCTGAGGAAACGGTAAAGGATTTGGAGAGTATGCTTAAAAGGGGTGCTTCCTTTAACTTTTATATGTTCCACGGCGGTACCAACTTTGGCTTCCATAACGGAGCAAATCATACAGATACCCTTTATCAGCCTACCATAACAAGCTACGATTATTCCTCGCCTTTAAGTGAATCAGGCGATATGACGGACACCTACTTCGCCGTCAGGGATATAATTGAAAAATATATGGGCAAGGCACCTGATTTAAAGGTGGAAAACAGTAAAAAAGCGGCTTACGGCAGGCTTTACCCCTTATATCAGGCGGATTTATTTGATAATTTAGAAAATATAAGCAAGGCAGTTTCATCCGCGGCACCCTTAACAATGGAGGAGCTTGGCGGCGACTTCGGCTATATTTACTATAAAACGGAAATCGAAGGCGGCATTGACAACCGCGAGCTTATTTTAAACGAGCTTCACGACAGAGCTTTAATATTTGTTAACGGTGAGAAAAAGGGCGTAAAGGAAAGAACCCGCCGTGACGATAAGGTTTTACTTAATGAGAACTGCGGCGAAAAATGTACCGTGGAAATCCTCCTTGAAAATATGGGCAGGGTAAATTACGGTGACAGGCTCTTTGATAAAAAGGGTATTTTAAAGGGCGTAAGGGTCGGCTACCGCCACCATTTCGGCTTTATAAACCGTTATTTAAGTATGGATAATCTTGAAAACTTAAGCTTTAAACCTGTAGAAAATAAGCTTCAGTTTGAAAATCCCCTATTCTTAAAGTACAGCCTTGTTATAAACGAAGCTCCTGCGGATACGTTTATTGAGCTAAAAAATTTCACAAAGGGCTTTGTAACCGTTAACGGCTTTAACATAGGCAGGTATTATAACACAGCAGGACCCCAGAAAACTCTCTATATACCGGCGCCTTTGCTGAGAAGCGGGGAAAACGAAATAATTGTCTTTGAAAGTGACGGCGCTAAGGATGGGTATATTGATTTACTCGACCGTCCCATATTGGGATAAACTACATTACTTTCTTCAGTTCCTTTTTTAAATTCAAAATAATCCGCTTCTCAAGGCGGGAGATATAGGATTGAGATATACCCAGAAGGTCGGCAACTTCCTTCTGGGTATGTTCTTTTTTACCCGAAAGCCCGAACCTTAATTCCGTTATAAGCTTTTCACGCTTGTGAAGCCTGCTTACCGCTTTTAACAGCATTTGTTTTTCATCCTCAAGCTCAATGTTTCTGCCCGTCTCGTCAGGGGATGAACCCAGCAAATCGGAAAGCAGCAGCTCGTTTCCCTCACTGTCACGGTTTAAGGGGTCGTCTATGGAAACTTCGTTTCGCTGCTCCTTGTATTTTCTTAAGTACATAAGTATTTCGTTTTCAATGCATCGGGAGGCGTAGGTAGCAAGCTTTATTCCTCTTTCGGGAGAAAAGGTGTTCACCGCTTTAATCAAGCCGATGGTGCCGATTGAGATAAGGTCCTCGCGGCTGTGCTTTGGGGACTCGAACTTTTTTGCTATGTAAACAACAAGCCTTAAGTTGTGGGTGATAAGTGGCTCACGGGCACCCTCCACGTTATTTTTTATGTTTTCAAATACCTTTTGCTCCTCCTCTGTGCTTAATGGCGGCGGTAAATTATCCGAGCCTGATAAATAGTAAAGCTTGTTCTTGGGCAGTAAATTGGCAATCAAGCTTAAAAGTCTCTGTAAAAATCTCGTTTTCATAAAATTCATCCTTTCATAGAAATTATTTTAAAAGCTCAGGAGGTATAAGGCCATCCTTATTAATACCGAAATCACCTTCAAAAATGGCTATATAGCATTCTTTTTCCGTCTTAAGACCGTCTATTTCAATAAAATCAGGCTTAAAGCCGTAAAGTAAGCCCTCACCTTTTACGGTTTTGTAGGGGATAAGCCTCAGGCTTTCATCCTTGATACTATAGCCTTTCAGCATCCTTTTGCTGATAATTATTACAGGCGCTCCCGAGAAAGGCTCCTTTAAGCTGTTGCCCGTGTCCAGGAAGGTGCTTAAGGTAAAGTCAGCTCCTTTATAACTGAAAGTAAGCTTATGTATAAGTGTTGTATCTTTATTCATTTTAACAATATTGCTGATAAGGCTTAAGCAAAGGTAGAACACTCCCGTGAAAATTATCAGCATCAAAAGGTTTATGTCGTAGTAAACCTTTCCGTTTATAACAAGGGCGTTAATGCCGAAAAGGTTTATTAACAGCAGGTTTATTCCGGAAAACAGTGTGGAGAAAAGTATGAAGCACAGGGTGTTTACAATAAGCCTTAAAGGTCTTTTAAAGCCGAAGGAAAGGGCTGTAAGCAAAAGGGAAGTGATTACCGTCACTGTAATTTCAATGGCTTTATTAAGGCTTAAAAGGGAAATAAAGGAGGCTAAGGCACCGAAAACGGAGGCTGCTATCAGCCTTATGCCCTTGCTTTTAAGGTTTAACAGTTTCCCGGTGGCAAGCAGTAAAAAGTAATTTACAAAGGCGTTTACAAGGAAAAAGACGTCCGCGTATATTTTCATAACAAAACTCCCTTCCTAAGCATTATATTCCTTAAAGGCTGAAGAATTTGTCGCTTAAAGCAGTCGCGGGATATTTACCGTGCGGCAAAACAGTGTGGGGCAACCCCTCCGTTTCAGCAGTTCCTTCTTACCGGCGAACACGGTTCGTCCCTACGGTTGGTGCACTCTCGCTTGCGCGACGGACAGCAGTAAATGCTGTCCCTACGTATATACATTTATTGCGTCGCAGACCATTAATGTGTCGAAGACACGCATCACTTATCACTTCTCACTTCTCACTTAAAATAATAATGGGAGCTATCTATCAAGATAAGCTCCCTATTATTTATTATTTATTATTTATTATCTATTTCTGGGTCCACGGTGGTCCCTCGAAGAGTTCACTTTGGTCCCCATAGGGGTTCACATTGGTCCTCTTAGGGGTTCAGTTTGGTCCCAATAAGGGTTCAGACCGGACCTATATAAATAAAGATGATTGACAAGACCGCCTTAATATTGATATAATCTAATTATAAAAGCTTAAGCGAAAGAAGGAGAGAATTATGAGAATCGGTTGCTGTTTACCCGGCGATAAAATAATGCCGAAGGATAAGGAATACACCTGGGCAGAGGTGCTTTTATACGGCGATAAGCTTATTATGGAGGCAGGCTTTGACTACACAGAGTCCAACGTAGGCGCCTGCATGAGGCTTACTGACGAGGAAGTTGCCCTTTTAAACGAGAAAAAGAAGGAAGGCTTATTCCATTTGGAAAGCTGCAACGGCTTCTTACCCGGCAGCCTTAAAATCTGTGAAGGCGGCGACAGAGAGGAAATAAGAGAATATTTTGATAAAACTTTAAAGCGCCTCTCTGATTTAGGTGTTAAGGTTCAGGTTTTCGGCAGCGGCGGTGCAAGAGCTATTCCCGAAAATATGGATAGGGCAGAAGCTATTAAAGAAATTGAAAAGTTTCTTATTCTCTGCAATGAATATGCCCTTAAATACGGCGTAATGGTGGTAATTGAGCCCCTTAACACAAAGGAATCCAACGTATTCACCAGCGTAAAAGAGAGCGGAATAATGGCAGAAAAGCTTAATTTACCTATGATAAAGCTTCTTGCCGACTCTTACCATATGTTTATGGAAAACGAAAGTATGCAGGCTATTTATGATTACAAGGACATATTAAAGCACACACATATTGCGGACGTACCCGGAAGAGTTTATCCCGGTGCAAT
>JAGBID010000101.1 GCA_017935165.1 Clostridia bacterium | reverse complement strand
ATATAACTCGCCTTTGGCGAATATAACTGAGGCACCTTCCTTACGGAGGGTGCCTCTAATTCGGAACTCTTAGTTTTTGTTATGAATTATTCTTCGCCGTTCCAGCAGTAAGTGCAAAGGCAATCAGGGTCCATACCGATGGACTCTATAAGGTCGTCAAGACGGTGGAATCTAAGGGAAGTAAAGCCAAGGCGCTTCCTTATCTCCTCAATCATATCCTTGTAATTCTGGCTGTCGGGGTTAGCGTAGTCCTTTAAAACTTCCTCAGTTACATTGTCACCCTCGCGCTCTTTTATGATTCTTCTTGTAATCAAATCAAGCTCACTCTTTGAACGGGAGAAGTCAAGGTACTTACAACCGAACAAAAGGGGAGGGCAGGCGGGACGAATGTGAACTTCCTTAGCACCGTTCTGATATAAAAACTCAGTTGTTTCACCAAGCTGTGTGCCGCGAACAATGGAATCGTCAATAAGCAGCAGGCTCTTATCCTTAATAAGCTGATGAACTGGAATAAGCTTCATCTTAGCAATTCTTTCTCTTTCAGCCTGATTCTGGGGCATAAAGGAACGTGGCCAGGTGGGAGTATATTTAATAAAAGGTCTGGCAAAAGGAATACCGGACTCATTGGCGTAACCAACGGCGTGAGCAATACCTGAGTCGGGGATACCTGCAACAAGGTCAGGCTTTATGCTGTCTTCATTATCTCTTTTTGCAAGCATCTTACCGCAAATATAGCGCATAGCTTCAACGTTAACGCCTTCGTAAGTTGCAGGTGGATAACCGTAATATACCCACAAAAATGCGCAGACTTTCTTTTTCTTTTTAGGAGCACTCAAAACTTCAACCTTATCCTTGGTAATAAGTGCAACCTCGTTGGGTCCAAGCTCGTGCTCAGTTGTAAAGCCTAAGTTAAAGTAAGCAAAATCCTCAAAGGATATACATTTTGCGCCATCCTTTGTACCAACTATAAGGGGTGTTCTGCCGTATTTATCGCGGCTTGCATAAATTTTATCACCTGAAAGAATGAGGATGGAAATAGAACCATTGATTTTATCCTGAGCAAATAAAAGGCCTTCCTCTAAACTTCCCTTTTGGTTAATTAATGCTGCAACAAGCTCAGTTGCATTAACTCTGCCGCCGCTTCTTTCAAGGAAGTGGGTGTGGCCGTATTTAAAGCAGTCGTCAACCAGCTCGTCCATATTGTTGATTTTACCTAAGGTTGTAATGGCGTAGGAGCCAAGGTGGGACTGAACAAGCAGAGGCTGAGGGTCGTTATCGGAAATACATCCAATGCCGCTTTTGCCCTTAAGCTCGCTAAGGTCATTCTCAAACTTAGTACGGAAGGGGGAATTTTCAATATTATGAATGCTGCGGTCATAGTCGCCTTCATCAGTGAAAACAGCCATACCTGCACGCTTTGTACCTAAATGGGAGTGGTAATCTATACCGAAAAATAAATCAAGAACACAATTGTTGTCAGAAACAACACCGAACATACCGCCCATAAACATATTCCTTTCATCTGCAAAAAATAACAACAATATTGTACCACAAAAATTGCCCGATGAACAGAGGGACATTAAATTTTATTAAATTTTACAAAAAATTCCTCACAGTCACTTGATTTAATCGGCATTATGATGTATTATACCTTTTGCGAAATTTAATTTCGCGGTCAGTCGCGACATCCTGACCTTAAAAAATACTACGAAAGGCACTTATATAAGTGACAAATTTAAATGAGCAAAAAATCAAGAACAATGTATTTGGCTGAAAGTGCTGTTATTGCAGCCCTTTACGCCGTGCTTTCCTACCTTTCAGCAAGCCTCAATTTAGCCTTCGGTGCAGTGCAGTTCCGTTTAAGTGAAGCCTTGTGCGTTCTTCCGCTGTTTACCCCTTCAGCGGTACCGGGTTTAGCTGTTGGCTGCTTTATTTCCAATTTGGTAAGTCCTTTAGGAATTATCGACTGGGTCTTCGGTACCTTAGCTACCTTACTTGCAGCCTTATGCACGAGAAAATTAAGGGATATTACTCTTTTCAGCATTCCTTTTTTCTCAGTATTAATGCCCGTAATATTCAACGGCTTTATAGTAGGCTTTGAGCTTGCCTGCTTAAATGAAGCAGGTGCGTTTAACTTCGGTTTCTTCAATACAGCCCTGTACTTTTCCTCAGGTCTTTCGGTAGCCTTTGGCGAAACAGTAGTGCTGGCGGTTTTGGGAATACCCCTTATTTTACTTTTAAAGAAATCAAAGTTATTCGGAAAATTTCATAGATAAGAAAAAACGGAAGTGATGTCGCACTTCGGTTTTATTTATTTAATTTTAATAAGTACCATGCTCTGTGCAGGGAGGGTGACCTTTAAATTAAGGGTACCGTTTTCACAAACAGCCTTTAAAGCTTTGCTTACTTTTAAATCTCCGGCGCTGCGGATTTCCTCAATATCAGCTTCACTCAGCTCTTTATTTTTAAGCCTTTCATAAGTACGGAAGCTGTTATTATTTTCCTTGTCCATTATATAATAATCAAGCTTGTATTCGCCGTCAGGTAAGTCTTTCACTTCAATATTAAAGCATTCACTTTCGCCTTCGCCGTTTAAATCATATTCAGTAAACTTGTAAAGTAAAAGGTCGGTGCTGTCCTTGCCCTTTGCAGCTAAAAGTCCGCTGTCGCTGCCTGCGTTAAGACCTTCTGTTTGCAGAATACTGTCGCCTAAAAGTGAGAGCATCTCGTAAGCTGTTCCTATAGGCTTTAAAATATGGTGAGCGGTTGTAATACTTCTGTTGCCGTTAAAAAGCTCGGTGAAATGGTCCTCACCGCAGAAGCCCCAGTAAAGCATTAAGCTAAGGGGCAATTTATATTTATCCTTAAGAGTGAAAATTGTGTCAACAAGCTTCACCATAAATAAGGCAGAATATTCGCTGTTTCTCAAGTCAAGGACGGGGTAATCCTTCACCGTTCTCTCGTAATTGCTTACAACACCCCATTCATTTAAGTGGATTTCGGTATTTCTAAGGGAGGGGAAGGCTTCAATACTTCTTTGCAGCCACATTAATTCCTGAGTAAAGCGCTGTACTGTAGGCATAATTACAGGCCACTCACTAAGCCAGCCTCCGCTCATACCGTAAATATGGTAGGAAATAAAGTCGCATCTTGTACCCTTTTTGCCCGTAACATAGTTTGTGCCGTTAGCTATATGGTCAAGGAAGGGGTGCATAAAGTTATTCTTAAAGCATCCGGGTCCGCCCACCTTTAATTTATCATCAACGCTTGTAACAGCATCTGCAAACACGTCGTAAAGCTTATAGAAATGCTTCCAAGTTGCAACAGGCCAGGAGTCAGGCTCGTTCCAAACTTCAAAGAACCAGGTTCTTATTTCATCCGTGCCGAAGGTATCGCGCAAATTCTCGGTAAAGGCTATAAGCAGATTTCTCCACTTATCCCAATTGTTGGGAATATACCTTTCAGGCTGTCTTTCTCCCGTGCCCTCCTGAATAATATCACCCTTTAAAACAAGGGCGTCAGGCACGAAGTCCATTTCAACTATAGGCTTAATTCCGTTTTCCACAAACTTCTTAAACACGCTGTTTATCCATTCAAAATGGTAGACAGGATTGCCGTTTTCATCTTCGGTGTAAACCTCACCGCCGCACCTTAAACCGTAGCGGTAGCAGGTGGAAAGTGTGAAATGATTCCTTACGTATTTGCAGGTATCCTTCTCCTTCATTCTTTTCATTATATAATCCCCTGACTCAGTCAAAGCCAAAGGAAAAAGCTCATCAAGACCGCTTGCCTTCCAGAAGCCGTCGTTATCACATTTTATTTTGTCGGAAAATACCCTTACATTTTTCATATCTTACGCCTTACCTTTAATAAATACTTGCAAGAAATTTATAAATAAAGTATACTACATTTAAAAAGATTTGAAAAGTAAAAAGAAGATTGCGAAATGAAAAAAATTACAGTAGGCGTACTTGCCCACGTTGACTCAGGAAAAACAACACTCAGCGAAGCTATGCTCTATTTATCGGGCACTATAAGAAAGCTTGGCAGAGTTGACCATAAGAATACGTATCTTGATACAAACAAAATTGAGCGTGACCGCGGCATCACAATATTTTCAAAGCAGGCGGAGCTTAGCTATAACGGAAATAAGTATACCCTGCTTGATACACCGGGACACGTGGATTTTTCCAGCGAAATGGAAAGAACCCTGCAGGTGCTTGACTACGCCGTGCTCTTAATAAACGGCTCGGACGGTGTGCAGAGCCACACGGAAACACTCTGGTCACTTTTAAAGCGCTACCGTGTTCCCACCTTTATATTCATAAATAAAATGGATATTGCGTCCAATAATAAGGAAGCCTTATATAAGGAAATCAGGGAGAAGCTCAGCGAAAGTGCTGTGGATATTGTAAAAGCATATAATGAAAATGACCTTGAAAGCATAGCCGAAATCAGCGAAAGCCTGATGAATGAGTACCTTGACACTATGGAAATAGGTGACGAAAGTATAATTAAGGCTATAAATAACCGCGAGCTGTTCCCCTTATTCTTCGGTTCAGCCTTAAAGCCGTCAGGAGTAGATGAGCTTTTAAAATATCTTGACAGATTCACTGAGGAGAAGGAATATAAAAAGGAATTCGGCGCTCTTGTATATAAAATTACCGAGGACGAGCAAAATTCCCGCCTTACCCATATCAAGCTTACAGGCGGCAGCTTAAACGTTAAGGACATAATAAGCTATCAGAACAAGCAAGGGGAAGCCTTTGAAGAGAAAATTAACGGTATAAGAATTTATTCGGGTCAGAAATATAAATCCGTAGAATCAGTTTCTGCAGGTGATATATGCGCTGTTACAGGCATTACAAAGGCTTTGCCCGGTCAGGGAATAGGTGCAGAGGACAGCAGCGTTGCGCCCTTACTGGAGCCCGTGCTTACTTATAAAATAATTCTTCCTCAGGATGTAAACCTTCCCGATGCCATTAAGAAGCTTCATAAATTAAGTGAGGAGGACCCTCAGCTTCACTTAAAATGGGTGGAAAGGCTTAAGGAAATCCACGCTGAGATTATGGGCGAAGTACAGCTGGAGGTATTAAAAAGACTTATTTCCGAGCGCTTCAATATGGATGTAAGCTTCGGAAACGGCAGTATTTTATATAAGGAAACCATAAAAAATAAGGTGGAGGGCGTTGGCCACTTCGAGCCCTTAAGGCATTATGCGGAGGTTCACCTTATTTTGGAGCCTTTAAAGCCGGGCGAAGGCTTAAAATTTGAAACGGATTGCCGTGAGGAAGTGTTGGAGAAGAATTGGCAGAGGCTGATTCTTACTCATCTGCAGGAAAAAACTCACCTTGGCGTCTTAACGGGTTCACCCATAACGGATATGAAAATTACCGTAGCTTCAGGCAGAGCTCACTTAAAGCATACCGAAGGCGGCGACTTCAGGGAGGCCACCTACCGTGCTGTAAGGCAGGGTCTTGCCTATGCTGAGTCCCTGCTTCTGGAACCATATTACGACTTTAAAATAACCGTGCCTATGGATATGGTGGGCAGGGTAATTACCGATATCGGTAAAATGTGCGGTGAATTTACCCCTCAGGAAATAGAAGGCACAATGGCAGTAATAAGGGGTAGTGTGCCTGTTTCCACTTCCATCAATTACCCCCACGAGGTTATCAGGTTTACAAAGGGTCAGGGCAGATGTCAGTTTACTTTAAAGGGATATTTCCCCTGCCATAACAGCGAGGAAGTTATCCCGCAGTTTAATTATAATTTTGAAACCGATGTGGAAAATACTCCCGACAGCGTGTTCTGCAGCCACGGCGCAGGCTACGTAGTTAAATGGGACCAGGTATACAGCAAAATGCACCTTGAAAGTGCCTTAAGTGAGAAAAAGGTGAAATTTGTAAGCAGTACCGAAGGCTTTGCCTATAAGCCCAGGGAAGTGCAATTCTCCCAAAGCCTTGAAAGCGACAAGGAGCTGCTTGACATATTCGAAAGAACCTACGGCAAAATCAAGCAGGACCCAAGGATAGGCTTTGCCGAAAGGAAGAAGGCGCCGCCTAAGGAAAGTAATTACACAAGGCGCGTACCTCTGCCGCCCGAAGGACCCGAGTACCTTTTGGTGGACGGCTACAACATTATCTTTGCCTGGGAAAGGCTTAAAAAGTTAAGCGAAAGCGATATTGAAGCCGCAAGGGACAAGCTTATTTCCATACTTTCCAACTACAGCGGCTATAAGAAAAATAAGGTCATACTTGTTTTCGATGCTTATAAAGTAAAGGGCGGTATAGGTTCGGTTGAAACCGTAGGCGGAATAAGCGTTGTTTATACCAAGGAAGCTGAAACTGCCGATATGTATATCGAAAAGGTTACCCACGAAATCGGCAGAAAGTACCGCGTACGTGTTGCTACAAGTGACGCCTTAGAGCAGATGATAATTTTGGGTCACGGTGCTATGCGAGTATCGGCTAATATGCTTTTAGAGGAGATTACCGAAACGGAAAAGGAAATAAGGTCCCTTATTAAAAAGTAAACAATTTCTTAACTTGGTCTGAATTTACAAAAAACTATTGTTATTATAGCTAAAATCCCTTATAATATAATAAAATAATGAGAAAGTAGGCGTGAATAATGCCTTTAATTGTAATCGAAGGCTTAGACGGCAGCGGCAAAGGCACCCAGAGCAAGCTCCTATATGATTTTTTAAAGAAAAACTACGGTGACATTTTCACTGTAAGATTTCCTGATTACGAAAGCGACTCAAGCGCCCTTGTTAAAATGTACTTAAGCGGCGAGTTCGGCAAAAATGCTGACGACGTTAACGCTTATGCAGCTTCGTCCTTCTATGCTGTGGACAGATTTGCAAGCTACAACACAAAGTGGAAGAATATCTATAAGTCAGGCGCTATAGTTTTAGCTGACAGATATACAACCTCCAATATTGTTTACCAGTTAAGTAAGCTCCCCAAAGAAGAGTGGGAGGAGTATATAAACTGGGCAGAGGACTTTGAATATAATAAGCTCAGGCTTCCCCGTCCTGATATTGTAATTTACATCGATATGCCCGTAGAGGTTTCACAAAAGCTTATGACAGGCAGATATGAAGGCGACGAAAGCAAAAAGGATATTCACGAAAGCAATGTGGAATTTCTTAACCATTGCCGAAAGTCAGGTCTTTATGCAGCTGCTAAGCTTAACTGGAAGGTTATTCCTGCATCAAAGGATAATGAGCCAAGACCCATCGGAGATATTTATGACGATATCAAAGAAATAGTTACTAAAGCCTTAAAGTAAGAAAGGATATTTATGATATACGTATTTTTAGCAGACGGCTTCGAAGAGACCGAGGCAATAGCTCCCATTGATATATTAAGAAGGGCAGAGCTTGAGGTTAAAACAGTTGCATTAAAGGGCGACAGAGCAGAGTCAAGCCACGGTGTTACTGTGCTTTGCGATATGAATATAAAGGACATAACAACCGAGGATATGGATGCAATTGTCCTTCCCGGAGGTATGCCCGGTACACTTAATCTTGAAGCTAACCCCATTGTAAGAGTTTGTATTGATTACTGTTATAATAACGGCAAGCTTATAGGTGCAATATGTGCAGCTCCTTCAATTCTCGGCCATTTAGGTCTTTTAAAGGGTAAGAATGCCGTGTGTTTCCCCGGCTTTGAAAACGAGCTTACAGGAGCTGTAATTCCCGAAAATGAGCTTGTAGTTAAGGACGGTAATATTATAACAGCCAAGGGCGCAGGCGTTGCCCTTGAATTCGGCCTGGCTTTAGCTAAGGAGCTTGCAGGCGATTTGCAAGCAAGGAAAATTAAAGCCGCCATACAGATGCGTAAAAATTAATAAGAGGATATAAAAATGAGTGACATTAAAAACAAGGACCCTAAGGACTTTGTACTGCAAATTCCCGAGGAAGAGCTTGACGCCATAGTGGATGCAGAGGACGTAGATACAGGCAGTAAGCTTCCCACACTTATAAAACCGGAAGTAAATGATGATTTCTACAGCCGCGATATGGAGGAAAAAGCACAGAAAAAAGCCCACAAAAGGCGCGATAAAATAAAATCCGCTAAAAATAAGGGCATATTCCGTGTTGTATGGGTGGTTATGGTTGTGCTTGTGGGCATCACCCTTGCAAGCTATTTGATAGAAGGCGCCAACGATTTCTTCGCTGTAGGCAGGCAGGAGGGCACCGCCACCGTAACAGTTCCCGATGACGTTACAAGTGATGAATTAGCCGAAATCCTTTATCAGAACGGTGCTATAAATAAGAAGGAATTCTTCAATATCTTCTGTGCAATTACTTCAGATATGGAATATTTCGTGCCCGGCACCTACGCTCTTGACAGGAAAATGGACTACCAGGGCATTATAAGCTACCTGCAGGGCGGTCAGGATAACTTCGAAGTCGTTACCGTTACCTTCCAGGAGGGTATGACGGTTGAGGAGGTTGCCAAAAAGCTTGAGCAGAACGGCGTTGCTTCCTATGATGATATTATCGAAGCCTGCAAGAGTCAGGACTATAATAACTACGATATGATAGGACGTATCGAAAATGATGACGATAGGTACTATATCCTTGAGGGTTATCTGTTCCCCGATACCTACGACTTCTATTTAAACGAGGATATCAAGTCCGTTGTAGGTAAGCTTCTTAATAACTTCCAGGTTCGTATCACCTCGGATATTTACGAGAAAATTGAAAATTCCAGCTATACCTTGGAGGAAATTATCACCCTTGCTTCCATTATTCAGGCGGAAGCTGCCAACAAAGCGGATATGTATATTATCTCAGCTATTTTGCACAACCGACTTGAAAGCGGCAGCAGCGTGAATATTTATACACTTGGCTGCGACTCCACAATGTACTATCCTTACGAAAGCCGTGAGGATGCTCCTGCAGGCTATACCAGCGACTACAATACCTATGAAATCGAAGGTCTGCCCGCAGGTCCCATCTGTTCACCCGGTATTGACGCCATTAAGGCAGCGGTTTCACCCAGTGACGAAGGCGCTAACTATTATTACTTCTGCCACAGCAGCGACGGCACACCCTACTATGCAGCAACAGCCGATGAACATCAGGCAAACCTCGTTGCCGCAGGACTTGCGGATTAAGTGAAAATCTAACAATTTAATAAATTTATGGGAGGGCAAATTTCTTGCGAAATTGACGCCCTCCCTTTACTTTTTAAGTGATAAGTGAGAAGTGATAAGTGATGCGTGCCGTTGGCACATTAATGGTCTGCGACGCAATCTCCTGCTCTGTTCTTGCCTCCCCTGTGTAAGGGGAGGTGGGTTTTACATAGTAAAACTCGGAGGGGTTGTAAAAGAGTACAACCACCAATCTTAACAACAACCCCTCAGTCTCGTAAACTGCAAGCAGTTTTCTCGACAGCTCCCCTTGCAGGGGAGCCGAGAACTCCATCGGGGGGGCACCTTATTAGTCTTGCCTTACGGCAACGGACAGCATAAATGCTGTCCCTACGTATATACATTTACTGCGTCGCAGACCATTAACGTGTCGCAGACACGCATCACTTCTCACTTCTCACTCCTCACTCGCCACAGCGTGGCGCTATGGGGAGCTGAGAACCCATCGTGGGGTAGCGTTGTGTTCAAAAATCAAACAAATGTTCGAAAAACTGTTGACAAATCCATTAAAATTCGCTATTATAAGAATATAGAGGGGTAAATTATCCCTCTATATTTTACGAATGGAGTGATTTAATGAGTAACGAATATTTAATCACAGAGAACGAAAGGGAAAAAAACGAAGCAAAGGAGGAATTCTACGACGAATTAAGCGAGCAGACTCTGCTTGGTACATTACTTAATTGCCCCGAGCTTTTGGATGTCTACGGCACCTCACTTCAAAAAAGCGACTTCAACAGCGAAGCAAGCAGGCTTATTTACGAGTTTATTGACGTTTACCGCGGCTACTACGGAAATGACTTTACGGATTTGAAGGTAAGGCGCGTGTTCAGAAAGCTGTGTCAGGAGAACGCAAGCTACGGCGTGATAAGCAAGGAGGAGGACTTCTACGAATGCGCGCTGATGCCCCTTATGGATTTGGGACTTAAGGATGGGGAAAAAGACAACCGATTCTACAGAACGGTAAAAGGGCTCAGCACCCTTAGAAAGCTTAAGGACTTAGGTTTCCCAATTGACAAATTTGTAAATAAAGGGGACGTAAGTAAGCTAAGCTCCGAGGAAATCCTTACTAAGCTCAGCGAAAATTTAGATAAGCTGAGGGAGAATAACGGGGAAAATACGGGATGTATTATATCCGAAAACCTTGTCACTTGCCTTAAGGACCTGCTTATAAGTCCCGAAAAAGGCCTTGTAACACCGTTTAATTTCATTAATGAAAACTTAAACGGCTTTACTAAAAACAGCCTTACAATGATTGGAGGCCTTAGTAACACGGGTAAATCCCGACTTATGATTTACATACTTCTCTACCTTATCCTCAGAAACAAGGTGAAGGTCTGTTTACTCAGCAACGAAATGACACAAGCAGAGTTCTCCCACATAATTATTACCACCATACTTAATATGCCCCTGTTCCAAGCTATGCACGGCAAGCTTATTAAGGTGGAGCAAAGCACCGTAACAAAGGCGGAGTTTACGGATAAAAACGGCAGGATACTAAAGAAAGGGGAAGAGGAAACCAAGGAGGCGTTTGTGTACCGCGTATTAGAGGAAAGTCCCTTGTTTTCCGACGTTATGGATATTCTGGTGTGCTTTGAGGAAAATTTCGGCGAATGCTTCCACTTTGTAAATATCAGTGAGGATTATTCCCCCGAAAGGATTAAAGCCGTAATAAAAGCTATGAAGCAAAAGGGCTGCACGGTGTTTGCCTACGACACCTTAAAGGCTTATAAAAGCAGCGAATGGCAGGAATTAACCCAGAGTGCCACGGTGTTTTCCGAGCTTATTAAGGGCGACAGAGACGGAATTATAGGCATTACAAGCTTCCAGCTTACAGACCACAGCCAGCTTTATTCGCCCGAGGATTTAAGCAGTATGAACATTGCAACAGCCAAGCACATTATGCACGTTGCCGATAGTATGATAATGTTCTTGAGGATTAAAAAGGAGGAGTGCCGAAACTTCACGATTGATAATAATAAAAAATTTTCGGACGGAAAAAATTACCTGGCTGCCAAAATAATTAAAAACCGTAACGGAAACGGCAAGGATAAGCTTTATGCTTTAAGTGCGGACTACGGCTGTAATTTGTGGCAGGAGGAAGGGGAGTTGACCCCTGTTAAAAGGTAATTAGGTGGATTATGAACGTTTATGAATTTTCCAGCTACCCAAACCAAAAGCGCATTAAGATAAATAAAACGCAGTTTACTGAGGGTAACTTTTGCACTATAAATACCGGCGCCCTTATTAATGCTTCCAAAATACTTACGCCCGGTGCCTTTAAGCTTTACATTTATTTTTCACTTAATGCGGACGGCTTCGAGTTCTGGCTGTCACGCGCCCACGTTTGCGACACAATGGGAATTTCGCCAGGTACGTATAAAGCTGCTGTGAAAGAACTGATTGATAAAGGATTTCTGGAACAAAGTGAAAATAAGCTTAAATATATATTTAACGAGTTTCCCGTATAACTCTTTGAATTAATGGTATGGGGTGAAAGTTTACCCGCCTTTGGGTAAAAGCTGACCCGCCTTTGGGTAAAAGCTGACCCGCCTATGGGTAAAACTTACTACAGAAAATATATAATAGATAATAAATAATAAGGGAGCTTATCTTGATAGATAGCTCCCTTTATTTTAAGTGATGAATGAGAAGTGATGAGTGATGCCAGATTTCTTACGAAATCGACGGCGAAATGCTACGCATTTACGTCCGCGTCCGCCGACACGTTAATGGTCTGCGACGCAATAAATATGCACTTGGAACTGACGGTAACGTGTCCCCTTCTCCATGCGAGAAATCACTTCGTAATTACGACGGGCTTCGTTGCTACGATGGTGCTGAAACGGAGGGGTTGCACCTCACCGCGGGCAACTCGCCTCCCCTGCAAGGGGAGGAAAATTTTGCGTAGCAAAATAGGAGGGGTTGGGAAAAAGATTATCTCAATTCAACTACACCCCCTCAGTCTTTTGAAAAGCGGACAAGACACTTTTCAAAATCCAGCTCCCCTTGCAGGGGCGCCGAGAACACGACTCTGGGGCTTCCTCT
>JAGBID010000100.1 GCA_017935165.1 Clostridia bacterium | reverse complement strand
TCCTATTTATTCTGCGCCTCTATTTTTGCATTATATTCGTCTACAATTTTACCGACGAGACGGATTCTTTCAATATCGCCTGTGGAGGAGATTTCGTCGGAGATACCTAAAATAAGGTTAGGAGCAAAGAGGTCGATAATCTTATTTACGCAGTCAATAAGTGTCTGCTCGGAGAAGGTTTCGTCAAAGTAAACCGCAGGAATACCGTCGATAAGGAACATATCGCCTAAAGCTTCCTTAACTTCCTCAAGTGTTACGTCGCCCTGAGGTACGGGTGTGATAGCCTCAATACCGTCGAGACCTGTTTCCTTATAGTACTCTAAAAGACCCTTGTTGTCGCCATCGAAATGAGCGTGGGTAAATTTACCTGCTGCGTGAAGCAGTTCATTACGCCATTTATATTCGGGAAGAACGTATTTTTCAAATAAATAGGGAGGCAGCGTTCCTGAATGAACGTTATCACCGAAGTTTATTATATTGATTGGTGATTCTATAACCGCCTTAAGCATTCTTTCCTGACTTTCGTGCAATGCTCTGAAGTAATCTTCAACCAGTTCAGGGTAATCAGCAAGAGCATATATAGCTTCCTCAACGCCCATAATGTCGATATAAAGACGCTGCATATTTACACGCTGAATTGAAATTGTGGGAGCGCCTAAGTCGCATACTAAGTTTTTTATCTCGTTATGTCTTTCATAATTATAACGCCAGAAAGTATGTTCCTCAATATAAGTGAATATTTTAAGCTCTTCCTCGTTAGTTACGTACCATTTACTTGGATACCTTGCCCAACTGGTAGGAGTAAGCATGATTTCCTGCCATACTGTACCAAGAGGCGTATCTATATAATAATATTCTACGTTGTCCTTCACTTCAAAGCGCTTTTTAACTGTATCGTCATAATATGACTCTAAGCAGCTGTCAAAATCATAAAGTCTTGCTGAGCATCCGAGTTCTCTGAAAATATCGTGATACCCCAAGCCCTCGTATTTACCGGGAAGCTTACCATAATCAAACATTTTATCGTTAATCCAGCAAATAATTCTGGGCTGCCAAATAATTTTTCCACCTGCTCTTTTGAAGCAAACGTCTTCGTGAAGTTTATAGTAATCTTTTCCCATAATCAAGCTCCTATTTATTCTGCGCCTCTATTTTTGCATTATATTCGTCTACAATTTTACCGACGAGACGGATTCTTTCAATATCGCCTGTGGAGGAGATTTCGTCGGAGATACCTAATATAAGGTTAGGTGCAAAGAGGTCGATGATCTTATTTACGCAGTCGATTAATGTCTGCTCGGAATAAATTTCATCAAAGTAAACCGCGGGAATACCATCGATAAGGTACATATCGCCTAAAGCTTCCTTAACTTCTTCTAAAGTTACGTCACCCTGAGGTACGGGTGTGATAGCCTCAATACCGTCAAGACCTGTTTCCTTATAATATTCCAAAAGACCCTTGTTGTCACCGTCGAAGTGTGCGTGAGTAAATCTGCCTGCTTTGTGGAGAATTTCGTTACGTATCTTATACTCGGGAAGAACGTACTCCTCAAAAATACTTGCAGGAAGTAAGCCCGAATGAACGTTATCACCGAAGTTAATAATCATAAGAGGTGACTCGATAACGGCATCCAGCATTCTCATCTGGCTTTCGTGAAGAGCTTTACAGTAAGCGTCAACTGTTTCGGGATAGTCAACCAAAGCGTAAATTGTTTCCTCGGCACCCATAAGGTCTATGTAAAGGCGCTGGATATTTACACGCTGAATAAACATTGTAGGTGCACCTAAATCACCCCATTTTTCCTTAACTGCGTTGAATCTATCCTCTCTGTAACGCCAGAAGGTATGAGCCTCAATATAAGTGAAGATTTTCATATCCTCTTCACTTGTGATATACCACTTACTGGGGAAACGTGCCCAGCTATTCTTACTAAGCTTAATTTCCTGCCAGACTGTACCGATGGGAGTATCGATGTAATAGTACTCCACGTCGCCTTTTCTTTCGAATCTTGTTGTTACCGTTTCATCATAGTAGGATTCAATACAACAACCGTACTCGTACACACGGGAGGAACAGCCAAGCTCCTTGAACATCTGTACGTCGTCCATACCCTCATAAATACCGGGAAGCTTACCGTCCTCAAAAAGCTTATCATCACGCCAGCACTGAACACGAGGCTGCCAGATAATTTTTCCGCCCGCTTTTTTGAAGCAAACATCTTCGTGAAGTTTCCAAAAATTTGTAGCCATATTTTTGCTCCTTTAAAATATTTTATATTAACCGCGGAAATTTACCGCTTTTCTTGTTAAATCAGCCTTTGAAGGACCCTCCTGGAAGCCCTGCCAAGCAACAACTCGGTTTCTTTCGGGTATTACAAGAAGCTGCTGACCGTACATACCGCCTTTGCAGTAGGCATCTGTTTCACCGAAACGCCTGAGTTCGTAGCCGTTTGTAAGTACTGTGTTTACCCAATCCTCAGAAATATATCTTCTGCCTTTATAGACACCGCCGTTTAAATAGATAGCGCCAAGCTTTGCCATATCACCGACTCTTATGTAAAGACCCGTTGCACCCAGGGCGTGACCCTTGGGACAATGGCTCCAGGCAGCTTCACGGAAGCCTAAGGGATAGAATAATTCCCTCCAAAGGAAATTATCCGTGCTTTCCCCTACTTTTTCCTCTACAATTCTTGAAAGCATATAGAATGCGCCGTCCGTATACCTTCTTTCACCGCCGGGTTTTGAAAGATAGTCAAGATTCATAAAGAAATTTAAATAGTCCTCGGTAAATCCGTTAGCATCTAAGCTGTCGATATCAAGGGAATTTGTAACGTGGATCTGGTGTAATAAAAGGTTATGCACCGTTGTTTCGTTCCAATAAGGGTGGTAAGTTTCAGGGCAGGCAGAACCTAAAGCATCCACAACTGTGTCGGTAACTTTAAGTAAACCTCTGTCCACGCACATTCCTATGGCTGTTACTATAAAAGCCTTAGCTACAGAATAAATATCCTGACAGGGGTTGTTACGCTTAAATTCTATAACCTCAGGGTCGCCGTCGCCGATAATTTCAGCTATACTGAAAAAGTTATCCTCCGACCTTATTATTTCTCTTTTTGCATAATCCAAAAAACTGCTCATATTAATTCTCCTTATTATCTCTGTATTCAGCTGCAATTCTTATAAAGCCCTGCACGTCGTCCTCAGGTCTAAAAGACTGCCAGGCTACAACTCTTTTTTCTTCAGGTACAACCACTATAAGCTGCTCACGCATACCGCCTTTTGAATAACTTTTGCCTACACCGTTGGGTCTGAAGGTAATTCTGTTTTCAAGGGCAAACTTAACCCATTCTTCCGATAAAATGCGTTTACCCTTCCAGCTGCCGCCGTTTAAGTAAAGGGCGCCGTACTTGACCATATCCTCCACCCTTATGTAAAGACCCGTGGCACCCATTGCGTGACCTTTGGGACAATGACTCCAGGCTGCTTCCCTAAATTCAAGGGGTTTAAATAATTCCTGCCACAGGAAATTATCAAGGCTCATTCCAACTTTCTTTTCTATTAAGCACGAAAGAAGGTAGTAAGCGGCGTCGCAGTAATGAACCTCTGTACCGGGTTTAGCCGTAAGGGGGTAAGTAAGAAGATATTTTAAATAATCCTCGCCCCATTCCCTTGCATCACAGGCATCTATATCCATAAAGCCGCCGGGCAAGCCCATCTGAAGCTTTAAAACATGCTCAACCTTTGTTTCGTACCAATAAGGGTGTATATTCTCCGGTAAGTCGGATGCAAGAATATCGGTTACATATTCGTCAAGGGACAGCAGTTTCCTTTCAAGCAGCATACCTACAGCCGTGGCTGTTATGCTTTTTGCAATGGAATAAACGTCCTGACAAGGGTTATTTTTTATAAACACGCGCTTCTCAGCTTCCTTATAACCGTTTATAGCTTCGTCGCCCTGAAGCTCAGCAACGTGGAACATATTAACCGTATCAATTCCGCTTTCACGGACTTTGCTTTCAAAATAATCAAGGAATTTACTCAATATATCACCCGCACTTTTATTTAATTATATCATTTTCCTGTAAAAATTCAATGTGGTTTAAATTTTAAATTTGTATTTTTTTATATTGTTTTCTCCCAAAATAAAAAAAGCAGACCGAAGTCTGCTTAATTTCAAAACGGATTACACAGAAGAACAACAGCAACAATACCTAAAATCATACCGACCCACTGCTTTGCTGTAAGCTTTTCTTTAAAGAATAAAAGCGCAGATATTGTTGTCAGCACAAGGTGACCGCCGTTTACTATTGGGAAGAATACCGCGCTGTCCATTACACCTGAAAGGTAAAGGTTTAATTTATTGTTAGCTGCTACAGCTATACCGCTTACAACCATTAAAATTATTGGTAAAAGAGTAAGCACGGAGGGTTTTTCGGATTTTGTTTGTCTCTTGTCTTTTAAGATAAAGATATTTACCAAAGAATAAACAAAAGAGAACGAGAAAGCGATAACAAGGAAAACGTCCAGTTCCATTTTGTATTCGCTTGATTGGTGTAACTTTTGCATTACGCCTATGGCACCTGTGCATACAAAAGCTATTGCTGAATAAATAATCCACTTAGCTGTTGCTTTTTTCTTTTCGCCTTTTGTGTCAACGGACAAAACAAAGCAAGCCATCATTAAAGCTATACCCACGTATTGAACAGGAGCAATTACCTCCTGCCAGAATATTGCTCCTGAAAGCGCAGGAATAATGGTAGAAAGTGACATTATAACACTTGTGTATGAAAATGGTCCGTGTTCCAAAGCTTTAAGAAACATAATGGACTGCAAAGCAGTTACAAGACCGAAGGCTAAACCCAAAAGCACAGTAAAAACAGAAACGGTGTTTATACTTGAAACTGCTAAAAGGCATAAAGCAGAGACGAAGGATACCACTGCATTGTAGACGTGGTTAACAAAATTTCCGCTTTCATATTTATCGCTTAAAACCTTTTTAAGTACAGCACCTGAAAGGCAGGCTGCCATTGAAATAATAAGTAAAATTGTATCGTTCATTTTAAACCTCTTAAAATAAAATCTTACATATTATATCAGCATTTTTTAAATAAATCTATGAGATTTTAATCAAAAAATATGAGATTTTTTTCAACTTTCATTTTTACTAATTATCAAGTTCGTTGAACTTTATTATTTACTGTGATATAATGTTAAAAATGTATTTTTAAGGAGGCGTAAAACATAATGAATAAAAGCTACTGGATATGGCACTTTGGCGATTATGAAATTTATCATTTTATGAAGCTTCATTCAAGAAGGCAAGAATTTGGTGCGGACTACCCTGCTTTCTGGCCTACTTTTACTCCTTACGTAACAATAAAGCTTAATAAACACGTTGAAACTAATGAAGGCTACCTTATAGCAAGAGCTAACGGCTTCGGCTATATACACGTAGATAACGTTCGTTACCCCACCGACGTTAAAATACCCTTAAGCGCAGGTAAACACTTTTTAAGTGCAGTTATTTCCAATCCCGGCGGCTTACCTGCTTTATATATTGAAAGTGACGTATGTACTTCCGACGGAAGTTGGGAATGTAATCACAATGCCGGTAAATTCACTCCTGCTGCATTTAACAAGCATTTTGATTCTGTAGATAAGAAGCCCGATATTTTTCCTTTCTCATATAAAGAAATATTCCCTGTTAATAAATTAAAAACAAAAGACGGCGTTCTCTATGACTTTGGCAAGGAGACTTTCGGCTACCTTAATATTAAGCATCAAAGCAAAGAAAAGCTCTCCGTTTATTACGGCGAAAGCTACGAAGAAGCTACAGATACAAAAAACACCCTCATTTTTGAGCATATTGAAGGCAAGAATGAATATAAGCTCAGAACCCGTGCATTAAGGTATGCTTATATAATAGGAGCCAATGAAAACACCGAAGTAAGCCTTGATTATGAATATATCCCTTATGAATATAAAGGCAGCTTTAAGTGTAATGAGCCTTTATTCGAAAAAATTTACAACACCTGTGCTTATACTTTCCACTTAAACTGCCGCGAAGGATTCCTTGACGGTATAAAGCGTGACCGCTGGGTATGGTCGGGCGATGCTTACCAGAGCGCAAGAATAAATACATACCTCTTTGCTGACCCTGAAATTGTTAAGCGTACTGCTGTTGGACTTGCAGGCAGACTCCCTGTTGAGTGCCACCTCAATACAATTATAGACTACACACTTTTGTGGATAATAGGTCTTTATGAATTTTATATGACTTACGGCGACAAGGAATTCTTAAACAGAATTTACCCGATGATAGATGCCTATATAAAATTCACAGAAAACAGACTTAATAAAGACGGCTTACTTGAAGGTATTGAAGGTGACTGGACCTTTATTGACTGGTCAAAAATTGATAAAGAAGGCGCTGTATGTGCCGAACAGATGCTTTTATGTGCCGCATATAAGAAATTAGATGAAATAGATAATATCTTAGAAATAAAAGGTCACGCTTATGATAAGAAAGCAGAAGCCTTGCTTCATAAAATAAACCATTATTATTGGGACGCCGAAAAGGGAGCTTTTATTGATAGCTTTACGTCAGGAAAGAAAAATGTAACAAGACACGCAAATATTTTTGCTCTTATGTATGACCTTGCTACACAACAGCAGACAGAAAGCATATTTCAGAACGTCCTTTTTAACGATGAAATCACTAAGATAACTACGCCTTATTTTGAAGGATATGAGCTTGACGTGCTTGCTAAATTCGGATATTTTGAAAAGCTTGAAGATATGCTTTATAATTATTGGGGAAAGATGCTTGAGCTTGGCGCCACCACTATATGGGAAGAATTTGACCCCACAAAAAACGATGCCGAACACTACGAAATGTACAACAGCCGCTATGGTAAATCGCTTTGTCATGCTTGGGGTGCAGGACCTATATATCTCTTCGGCAGGTATTATTTAGGTGTATATCCTACTAAGGCAGGTTATCAAACCTTTAATGTTGAGCCAAAATGCGGCGGTCTTACTGAATTTGAAGGGACAGTACCTGTTAATGGCGGTATAGTAACTGTAAAATATAAGGATAATAAGGTTACTGTATTTTCCACTGTTGAAGGCGGTACACTTATTTTTGGCGGTAAGAAAGTTCCGGTTACTGCCTATAAAGAAATATCTTTATAAATTTAAAGTCCTGTGATTTTTCTGTCACAGGACTTATTTTTATATTGGGCACTTTTCTGCAAGTGATTTTACTTTTACCTTTAAATCATCTTTTACCTTATCGTTATCAATATTTTCAATTAACTCAAGAAAAATATCGGCAATTTCGTTTAATTCGTGCTCGCCCATTCCTCTTTGGGTAAGCACCGTAGTACCTGCTCTCACACCCATAGGGAGAACACTTTCATCAAAAGGAATTGCTTTTGAATTTACAGGTATTCCTATTTTTTCAAGCTCAAGCGCAAATCTTTTACCGTCCACATTAAAAGGTCTTAAATCTATAAGGAACATATGGCAGTCGGTACCGCCTGTGAAAATATCAAATCCTCGTTTCTTTAATGCTTCGCACATAAATTCAGCATTCTTTATAACTTTTTGCATCAAAATTTTAAATTCAGCTGTTTTAGTATTTTCAAGAGCATAAGCCATAGCAGCGGTAGTTTGCAAATGTACCGAAGCTACGTAGCCGGGATATACGGCTTTTTCCACCCTTTCCTTCAGAAAATCTTTGCACATTATAAAACCGCTGTGAGGACCACACATTGTTTTTGTTGTTGAAGCAGTAACAATATCACAGTAAGGCACGGGATTCTCAGAAAGTCCCGCCGCAACAAGACCTGAAAAGTGTGCGATATCCGCCATTAACAGCACACCGTTTTCGTGGCAGATTGCAGAAAGCCTTTTATAATTTATTCGTCTTGGATAAGCAGCTGAGCCGATTACAAGCAGTTTCGGCTTATTTTCTTTAATTTTTCTTTCGGCTTCCTCGTAGTCAATGTCAAGAGTTTCTTTGTTTAAACCAAAGAAATCGAAATCATAAATTTTAGATGAGATATTTCTGCTGTCGCCGTGGGACTGATGGGCACCGCAAACAGGGTCCAAAGCCAGAACTTTATCGTGAATATCTAAAACCGCGCTGTATGCTGTAAAATTAGCAACTGAGCCTGAATAAGTATTTACGTTAGCATAGTCAGCGCCAAAAACTTCACACGCTCTTTTTGCAGCCAGTTTTTGAAGCTCACCTGCATAGAAAGAACCTAAAAGGCGCTGGTTATCGCCATTACCTACAGAAGTTTTATTATTAAAGCAGGACCCCGCTAAAATCAGAGCCTCCTTGGGCTGAATACTTTCTGAAGCTATCATCTGTAAGGTTTCTTTCTGGTAATTTGCTTCACTTGCTATTAAATTATAAAGTTCACTATCTTTTATTTTTAAATTTTCCATAATTCTACCTTCAATCAATTTGCGCCAAAAAACCAGATTAATTCCATATCTTCGGGAATATCAAGTCCGTGACCGCCTTTATTTTTATCATCAGGAGGGTTCAGGTGACTTCCGTGGTCTGTATTAAACACGGTAAGATATTTTTTATCCTTCCATATTTCTTTTACTTTCTCGGAAATTACACCGAATCTGTCTGTAATTTCTTTTAATATATTAAGGGACTCTTCGTTTTCGGGACCCATTTTATGCATCTTGTAGTCAAAAGAAAGCTGATAAAGCATAATTACGTCGTAGTTATCACTTACCAAAAGCTCAAGTGCTTTATTATACATTTTTTCATCATCGTCTCCGTCTATGATGAACATATCAGCTCCTCTTTTATAAAGCATAGAGGCAATACAGCCGTTACTGCAGGTAACAAGTGCTACCTTCAAGCCATTCTCTGTAAGCAAATCCACCATAGTTGTAACCTTCAAAGAGGGCTGAACAAGCTCCTTGCTGAGTATAGGCTTAAGGTATTTGGGTATACCGTTATTTTCAGGGTATGCACCTGAAAACATAGCACCGAAGCATACAGGAGTAATAGAAGGCATTACAGAATTAAACTCAGCTTCAACCTTTGTATTTTCCCTGACTTTTGTAAATATTTCAGGATAATTTTTAATAATATAAGCAGGTAC
>JAGBID010000099.1 GCA_017935165.1 Clostridia bacterium | reverse complement strand
TGCAGCTATTGCAGGCAGAGAGCTTAAGCCTTTGGAGAAGCTGGACTTAACAGAGTACGATGAGTTAGACCCCATTGACATTGAGGTTCTTGACGATTTATGCTACCGTTACAGCGGCATTAAGGTTAAGGGCATCAAGGAAAAGGTAAGCCCTGTTAATATGCGTATCCGTCTTTTCTATTGCGGTACAAGAGCAATCAACCTTCTTGCCGACCTTACAAACTACCTTATGCTTGAAATGGGTCAGCCTATGCACGCATTCGACTGCGCAAAGGTTAACGAGATAAGAGTAAAGAGATTTGAAGCACCCTTTACATTCCAGACACTTGACGGCGTTGAGAGAAATATTGACGAAAACACACTTATGATCTGCAACGGCACTGAGCCTGTAGCTGTAGCAAGTATTATGGGCGGTCTTGCATCCGAAATTGAGGATGATACCGACAGCCTCCTCCTTGAAAGTGCTAACTTCGACGCTGTAAGCATCCGTAAGTCCTCCACAAGACTTGGCCTTCGTACAGACGCAAGCATGCGTTACGAAAAAACTCTTGACCCCGAGATGACTGTGGACGCTATCGCAAGACTTTTAAAGCTCTTAAAGGACATTGACCCTGACTGCGTAATTGCTTCCAGACTTACAGACGTATACAAGAAAAAGTACGACGTTATCGACCTTTCCTTTGATAAGAAGTACGTTGACCGTTACACAGGTATTGATATTTCCGACGATAGAATTTTAGCTACACTTAACGCTCTCGGCTTTAAAGCTACACTTAAGGATGGTATGTTCAGCGTAACCGTTCCTTCCTGGAGAGCTACAAAGGACGTTACCATTAAGGCTGACATCATTGAGGAAATTACAAGAATTTACGGCTACGATAACTTCAATATCACAACTACCACAAGCCCCCTTTACCCTGTGCTCCGTTCCAACGGTAATTACTGTGACGGCTTTGCAAAGGATATGCTTGTTCAGAAGTATAAGCTTCACGAGGTTCACTCCTACATCTGGTGCGATGCAAAGAAATATAAGGAATTAAACATTGAAATTGAGGATAACGTTAAGCTTATTAACGCTATGAACCCCGACAACATCGTGCTCAGAAACAGTATGATCCCCACACTTCTTACTTTCACAAGTGAGAACAAGACCTACGCTCCCGAGTTCGGTATTTTCGAAATCGCAAGAGTTGTTGATGGCAAGAAGGAAAACGGCGAGTGCAACGAAAGAAAGAAGTTGGGCATCGTTCTTTTCAGCCGCACAAAGACAGAAAAAGAGCTTTACTTTAAGCTTCGCGATATCCTTATGGATTTAGCTGTTTCCATTAAGCACAGCGCATTTACTTTCGAGAACACTGCAGCTAAGCACAACTGGCAGCACCCCAAGAATACAGCTGACATTCTCCTTCAGGGCGAAAAGGCAGGCTTTATCAATACACTTCACCCCGCAACTCTTTCTAAGCTTGACAAGAAAGCAGCTATTGTGGCAGCTGAAGTTGATATGGATATATTCGCCGATGCAAAGAAGGAAACAATCAAGTATAGTGAGCCTTCCAAGTTCCCCGGCATTGACATTGACCTTTCTCTTGACGTAACAGGCGGCAAGCAGTTTAAGGACATTGAAAAGACATGGGAAAACAAGACAGAGCTTTTAAAGGAAGTAAGCTTAATTGACATCTACGAGGATGCAGGTAAGAAGAGTATTACAATAAGACTCAGCTTCTCCTCTAATGAAAAGACTCTCTCCAAGGCTGAGGTTCAGGATATTGTTGACAGCATAACAGCTGATATGGCTGAGATAGGCGTTAACTTAAAAGGCTGAGTTAAGTTGCTTTAAGAAAAAACTTTTTAAAAAGCTATTGTAATAAATTTGGAAATATAGTATTATTAATCTATAAAGGTAAAAGGAGGAATTTTCCCTATGGCAGAGAAGAATATTGACAATACCCAGACATTTTCTTTTGAGAATATCCGAGATATGGGAATGAGATCAACACTTAGAGTTGTATACGATGCTCTTAAGGAGAAGGGTTATAACCCTATAAGCCAGATTGTGGGTTACATTCTTTCCGAGGACCCCACTTATATCACAACTCATAATAATGCCCGTGCGCTTATAAGGAAAATTGACCGAGACGAGCTTTTAAAAGAGCTTGTAACGGAATATCTCCGTATCGGCAAATAATTAAAGAAAAAGGGCTGCCTGAGTTTTTCGGCAGCCTTTGTTTTTTATTGTTTACAAAAAGTTATTTAATTTTCCCTATATATGTGGTATTATATAATGTAAGTAAATATTTTGAATAGGAGGAATTTAAGTGAATACAGATAACGGAACTTTCTTTACCTATAAGGGCAAGCCCTTAGTAAGAGTTAAGGATACCTTATATTACGGCGATATGCACGACCCTTACGTAACAAAGCTTGATATAAAAAGCAAGAAAGCTGACGGCAGCTTGGAGCTTTCCGAAAAGGTAATAGTAAGACTTATGGCAACGGACCCCACATTGCCTCCGAATAAAATGATCGAAAAAACAGGTGAGCGTGACGGCCTTTACGAAGCTCTGGACATGGCTTCCTACTGGCTTGAAAAGAAGCTTAGCGATGCTAAGAAGGAAGTTAAGGCATAATTTTAAAAAAAGTTTGTTTTATTTTTAACAAAAATATGCGTTTTACTTGCTTTTTTTCAACAGTTCGATTATAATTATTCGTGGCTATGAAAAAAACATAATAACCCATTTATTAAATTTTGGAGGGAATTAAAATGTTAGTATCTGCAAAAGAAATGCTCAATAAGGCAAGAGAAGGCCACTATGCTGTTGGCCAGTTCAACATCAACAACCTTGAATGGACAAAAGCCATTCTTTTAACAGCTCAGGAAAATAACTCACCTGTTATCCTCGGTGTTTCCGAAGGTGCAGGTAAATATATGTGCGGCTTCAAGACAGTTGTCGGCATGGTTAAGGGTATGATCGAGGAACTCAAGATTACTGTTCCCGTTGCTCTCCACCTCGACCACGGCTCATTCGAAGGCGCTAAGGCTTGCATCAACGCAGGCTTCTCCTCCGTTATGTTCGACGGTTCTCACTATCCCATCGAGGAAAACATCGCTAAGACAACAGCTTTAGTTAACACTTGCGACGTTCTCGGTATCTCTCTCGAAGCTGAAGTTGGTTCTATCGGCGGTGAGGAAGACGGCGTTGTAGGTATGGGCGAATGTGCTGACCCTGCTGAGTGCAAGGCAGTTGCTGACCTTGGCGTAACAATGCTCGCTGCAGGTATCGGTAACATCCACGGTGTATATCCCGAAAACTGGGCAGGTCTTTCCTTCGAAACACTTGAGGCTATCAAGGCTCAGGTTGGCGATATGCCCTTAGTTCTCCACGGCGGTACAGGCATCCCTGCTGAGATGATCAAGAAGGCTATCTCTCTCGGCGTAGCTAAGATCAATGTTAACACAGAGTGCCAGCTCGCTTTCCGTGATGCTACAAGAGCATATATAGAGGCAGGCAAGGATCAGAAGGGTAAGGGCTTCGACCCCAGAAAGCTCCTCGCTCCCGGCTTTGAGGCTATCAAGGCTACAGTTAAGGAGAAAATGGAACTCTTCGGTTCTATCAACAAGGCTTAATTTAAAAGGCAGCGTAATTTAAGGGATAGGTTAAAGCCTATCCCTTTTTGTTTATTCGCCTGTGGCAGTTAAGGGTCTGCGACGAAAACAGGCTTCCCCTTAAGGGGGCGGCAAGTTTCCGGTTGGTGGGTCTGCGACTCAGCAACCGTAGGGAAAGGATTACAATTTCGAAGAAATTTGCTGTCACGTTGCCGAAAGGCAAGATTACACAAAGTTTGATGTTTGTAACGGTTTTAAGGTTCTGCGTAATCAAACACCTTCGGCGTTTCCTGACAACATTAATGTTGTCACTACGGTATTAACCCCAATTTTATAAATAATTACGATGGATGTTATTTAGCACTTTTCCCCGAAGAATAAATTTGAAATGCGGCAAGTTTTAAGGTTTACATAATATATCGGTGCGGCAGTTTTGATATTTCGCTTCTGACAGCAATATAATTAAAAATTTAAATTACCCGTTCGGCTTAAGTAACTGCCGATACGGGTATTTTTGTTTATAATTCAGTTTTATCACATTCAAGAATCATAAGTGCTGTAAGCTCTATAGCCTTTAAAAAGCCTTCAATATAAAGGTACTCGTCAGGCTGGTGAATTTCACCGTGACCTTTTGGAAGCTTAAAAGAAGGCTTTTGGTCCTCTATAGCAAGTCCGATTTCCGCAGAATCAGGTAAAAATCTTGCGTAGGTACCGCTGGGGTTTATCAGCAGCCTTTCTGCCTTATTACCCGTAAAGGAATTATAGGTATCAAGGAGAGTTTTAAGCATAGGGTGTTCCTTGCTTGTAAGGTGAGCCTTTGCTGTGTCGCTTATATTTAAGGTAAAGCCATAGGAAGCAAATTCCTTTTTAAGCCTTTCAATAGTTTCAGCCTGGTTTACGTTTATACCGTGGCGAAGGTTAAAGCTTAAGGTAACGCCGTGGCTGTCTGCTTCTATTTCGTCGTTAACTATTGTAAGCTTGCCAAACTCAGCCTCGTCGTTATTGATATTCAGGCTGTTGCCGTAATAATCGAAGCTTACTTTACGGATAAATTCGGCTGTTTCCCTTGTTTCCTCGGGGAAGATATCCGTGTCCTTAATGGCTTCGGCTATAATTGACGCGGCGTTCAGTGAGCCTTCGGGAAAAGCTGAATGCTTACTGATACCAAAAGCCGTTAAGCTCAGGCTGTTACCCTCAGCTTTTACCTTTAAGTTGTCACTTTCCTTAGCTTTTAAGGCTTCAAAAAGCTCAGGAGTGTAAGGGAATGTCGCCTCAGCTTTTGCAACGTTGGTGCCGTGCTCGCCGCCTTTGATGCTTGTAACGCCCTTTAAAGCGGTACTGCTTGTTGCCGTGAACACGATTTTGCCCTTGTTTCCGCAGTAAACAGGGAACTCGTTATCGCATACGATTGAGAAGTCGGGCGCCTTGTGGCTGTCTAAATAGCTCTTTACGTCCTGCATTCCCGTCTCCTCCTTAATGCCCGTAAACATAACAAGCTTTGAATTAAAGGGTATGGAGAGCTCCTTTAACATCTTTGCGCAGTAAAGGGAGATTAAAATTGCGGCTTTGTCGTCCTTGCCGCCTCTGCCGATAAGGTAGCCGTCAATTTCCTTAGGCTCAAAGGGCTCGGTTAAAAGCCAGTTTTCTCCTGGGGGAACAACGTCCCCGTGGGCGAAAAGACCCAGAGTTCTTTTGCCTTCACCGTAAAAGGATAGAAGGTAGCCTTCCTCAGGGTTTATTTCGGTTTCAAAGCCGTTATCCTTATAGAGCTTTTTTGTAATATTCAAAAGCCTCTTGCATTCATCATAGCTTACGGAAGGAATTTTCATAAGCTCCTTTAGGGTGTTTAAAATTTCACCCCTGTGGTTTTCCACGTAGCTGTGGATTTCGTTTCTATGTATCATATTCATTCCTCGCTTTTAACTTTTGCCTTATACTCCCTTGGCGAAACACCGAAATGCTTTTTAAACATCTTGCTGAAATGGTAGATGTCGGGATAACCGACGGAGGCACCTGCGGTGGAAGGCTTTTCGCCGTAAACCGTCATCAGTTCTGCCGCTTTCTCCATTCTTAAATTCATCAGGTACTTCTGTGGGGACATACCCATACGCTCAGAAAAAATGGTGGAAAAATAGCTTCTGTCAAGGCTGAGTCTTTCGGAAACATCCTTCACGCTTATTCCGCCTGCGTATTCTGCGTGCATAAAGCTTAAGGCTTTGGTTATGTAATCTGCCTTAGGCGGTCCCTTCTCCAAAAGCATACTCATCAGCTCCCAAAGCTTGGAGGAAAGGAAAGCACTCCTGCCGTTTTCCATCTTTGCACAGCGCATCATATCCTCAAACACGGCTCCTGCTCCGGAGTAACGTATAACGGGCTGGTATAATGCGGAAGGAAGCTCATCCTCCGTAGTAAAACCGCACCAGATGTACCTCCAAGGGTGGTCCTTATCTGCCTCGTAGTAGGTCTCCTCATAAGGCGGTATGACGAAAATATCCCCGGGGTTTACCTGGTGGCTTACGTTATCCTTTACAAAAATTCCCGTACCTCTTACAACGTAGTGCAAAAGCCAATAGGTTCTTACCTTAGGACCGTAGGAATGGCCGCTTTTACAGTTTTGCCAGCCGAAGGAAACGGGGTTAAGGCCGCTATATTTACAATCAATTACAACTTCAGAATTAACCATAGCAAACATTCTTCCTTAATTAATAGCTTATATACAACATTATAACAAGTTTTACAAACGAAAATCAATGGTAATTTTTAGATTTTATTGTAAAATGGAAATAACATAATTACAAAATATCATTATGGAGGAAACTGCTATGAAAATTACTTTTATGGGTGCGGGCAGTACCGTTTTTGCCCGTAACGTTATAGGCGACTGTATGTGTACAGAGTGCCTTCGCGACAGCGTTATCGCTTTATACGATATCGATGCCGAAAGACTTGAGGAAAGCTACATCATCCTCACCGCACTTAACAAAAATATCAACGATAACCGCTGTAAGATCGAAAAGTACTGCGGCGTTGAAAACCGTAAGGATGCTTTAAGAGGCGCTAACTTCGTTGTTAACGCTATTCAGGTTGGTCTTTACGACCCCTGCACAATTATCGACTTCGAGGTACCCAAGAAGTACGGCCTTCGCCAGACTATTGCCGACACATTAGGTATTGGCGGTATTATGCGCGGTCTTCGTACAATTCCCGTGCTCCGTGACTTTGCAAGGGATATGGAAGAGGTTTGCCCCGATGCATGGTTCTTAAACTACACAAACCCCATGGCTATCTTAACAGGCTATATGCAGAGGTATACAAAGGTTAAGACTATCGGCCTTTGCCACAGCGTTCAGACCTGCTCATACGGTCTTCTTAAGGGCCTCGGTATGGAAGATAAGTTAGAAGGCAGAAAAGAGCTTATTGCAGGTATTAACCATATGGGTTGGCTCCTTGAGCTTAAGGATAAGGACGGCAACAACCTTTACCCCGAAATCAGAAAGAGAGCTGCAGAAAAGAACGCAACTGAAAAGCACGGCGATATGGTTCGTTTCGAGTATATTAAGAATTTTGGCTACTACTGCACAGAGTCAAGTGAGCATAACGCTGAATATAACTGCTTCTACATCAAGAGCAAGTACCCCGAGCTTATCGAAAGATATAATATTCCTCTTGACGAATATCCCCGCCGCTGCATAAATCAGATTGCACGATGGAAGGATGAAAGAAAGATTTATCTTACCGATGATGTCAAGCACGAAAGAACACACGAATACGCTTCTTATATTATGGAAGCTATCACAACAGACGTGCCCTATAAAATCGGCGGTAACGTAATCAATAACGGTCTTATTGAAAACCTTCCCCGCGAGGCCTGTGTTGAGGTTGCCTGTCTTGTAAACAAATACGGCATTCAGCCCTGCTATCAGGGAAGACTTCCCGAGCAGCTTGCCGCTATGAACAGACTTATGATAAACGTTCACCTTCTCACCATAGAAGCAGCCGTCACTCTTAAGAAGGATGCTATCTATCAGGCAGCTCTTCTCGATCCTCACACATCCTCCGAG
>JAGBID010000098.1 GCA_017935165.1 Clostridia bacterium | reverse complement strand
TTTTGAGTTTATGAATTTTGTAGCTGATGAGCGTAATAATATGTCCTCAACACGTCAAAGAAAAACCTCCTCCATTAAAGGCTTTTTCAATTATCTTTGCGTTCACGAAAAGCTTTTGGATTCTGACCCCACCGAAACACTTGTTCGCCCCAAAAAGAAAAAGTCTTTACCTAAGTACCTCTCACTCGAACAAAGTATCGATTTATTAAAAGCTGTTGACGGACCTTTTAAGGAACGTGACTACTGTATGATAACCTTGTTTTTAAACTGCGGTTTACGTCTTTCAGAGCTTGTGGGAATCAACATAGACAGTATTCTGCGCGGTAACGGCACACTTGTTGTAAAAGGCAAAGGTAATAAAGAACGCTCTGTGTATTTGAATAAAGCCTGCCTTGACGCTATTGACGCTTATCTTAAGGTCCGCCCTATCCCTGAAAAACGCACGGAAAGAAACGCCTTATTCTTAAGCAGCCGCAAAACACGCATCAGCCCCAAAACCGTACAAAGCATCGTTAATACTAATCTTGAAAAAATCGGTCTTGGCTCAGGTTATTCCGTTCATAAGCTTCGTCACACAGCTGCTACACTTATGTATCAGTACGGTGAAGTTGATATAAGAGTGCTTCAGGATATATTAGGCCACGAAAATCTCTCAACCACCGAGATATATACCCATATTTCAAGTAAACAGCGCCAAAACGCCATCGAATCCAATCCCTTAGCATCGGTGACGTCTGATAAACTAAAGGGCAAATAAGGCATTAAAACGAAAGAATCGAAGATATGAAATACAAAATTGCAATTTGTGATGACGATATATCACAGGTAGATTTTCTGGAATCAATATTAACACCTTGGCTTAAGATAAATAATATCCTGGCTGATATAAAAAAATACAGCAGCGCTAAAAGTTTTCTTTTTGATTATGAATCGGAGAAGGATTTTGATATTCTGCTTTTAGATATAGAAATGCCCGAGATAAACGGTATTGAACTTGCTAAAACCGTTAGAAAAGAAAACTATAGCTTACAAATTATTTTCATAACCGGATTTTATGATTATTTCAGCGACGGTTTTGACGTTTCTGCTCTTCACTATTTAATCAAACCGGTTGACGAAGGCAAGCTCTTCCCTGTTCTTGATAAAGCTATAAATAATCTAAAATACCGCCAGCGTTCAGTGTTGATAAATACTCAGGATGCAGATATCAAGATACCGCTTTCCGATATTATTTATATTGAAGCAGAAAACGTATTTATCAATATCCATACAGTAAACGGCGTTTACCGTACAAGAACGCCCCTTACTAAATTTTACGAAAACCTTGACGATTCCTTTTTAAAGGTTCACCGCTCTTTTATCGTGTCTTTAAGCTACGTAAAGAAAATCACGAAAAAGGACCTTACACTTATTTCAGGCGACATTGTTCCCATAAGCCGAGGAATGTACGAAACCGTTCATTCAGCGCTTATAAGATATTTATAATCGGAGTTTATATGTTATTTGACAGAATATTTCAAAAGAAACTTGCCGCTATAGAAAATGAAATGGCAGCAAAATACTACCGAGAAACCGAAATTATGTATAACAAAATGCGAGCCTGGCGCCATGATTACCGCCATCATATCCAGGCGATGAAAGCTCATTCGGTTAAAGGTGAATACGGTGATATTGACAAATATCTCGATATGCTGGATGATGACCTGACAAACGTAGAAACAGTAGTCAAGACAGGTAACAAAATGGCTGATGCTATACTTAACAGTAAGCTTACCCTTGCAAGCGAAAAGAAAATAAAGGTTAAAGCGGAAGCGAAAATCCCTGTTTCACTTACAATAAACGAGCTTGATTTGTGTATAATTATCGGAAATCTGATTGATAATGCTATTGATGCCTGCTGTGAATTACCTGAAGAAAACAGGCTTATAAGACTTTATATGGAAATGAAGGGAAATTTTCTGTACCTCTCCCTCATCAATACTGCTAAAGGCAGTAAAAAACGAAGCTTTATAAGCACAAAAGGCGATGGTCATGGTTTTGGACTGAGAAGAATCGATAATATAGTTAAAAAATACGGCGGATATATTAAAAGAGCCTCTGAGGATGAATCTTTTTCTACTGAACTTATGCTACCTCAATAATAAAAGTGCAGTTGGCATCAAATTTTAAGCATTTGGTATCAATCTGCACATTTTTATTTTATTTATGCTAATATTTTCTTGAGGTGATAGATTTGAAAAATAAAGAAAAACAAAAATATTCACACTTAAGCTCAATAAAATGGGCTTATAAAAAGCTATGGAATATCGAAAGGAAGTTTATATTTTACACTTTCGCTGACATTCCTTTTCTTATAGCTTCACCGCTTATTGCATCCTATTTCTCTAAAGTGCTTATTGACGCTGTTCAAAGCTGTGCCGAATTTAAAAGCATAGTTAATATCGTTATTAGTTTCATTGCTGTTGTCTTTTTCACAGAGCTTATTTACGTATTTTTAGGAACGCGTTTCAGTGCACGCCGACATTACCCCACCAGCGTGTTCCAAACGGAAATGTCCAAAATGGAAAACTCGGAAACAGATTATGAAATCACCGAAACCCAGGAATATAAAAAGATAAAACAATACGCCTTTTCCGATGCCACGGGAGGTAAAGCAGCAGTAGAATTTATCGCACAGGACACAAAAGTCTTTTTAACTGCCTTACTTGGTATTATCGTGTACGGCTATCTTTTAGGTTCTTTAAACCCTTTTTTATTTTTGGTTGTAGCTTTTGTTTCTCTGTCTACCTATTTCACAACAAGAATGCAACCGAAATATTACGAAAAGAATAAGCATAATTTCGAAAAAGAATCAAGAAAAATATCATACCTCAGCTCAATATCTTCAAACCTTCAGCTTTCAAAGGACATTAAGCTTTACGGTATGGAAAAATGGCTTGATAAGCTGCTTTCCGATTACCAAAGCTTTGTACTTTTCTGGAACAAAAAGTGCAGTTTCAGAGGTTTTATAGCCTCCCTTTTATCAGGCTTAATGACCTTAATTCAAAACGGAGCGGCTTATATATTTTTAACCATATCATTATTCTCAGGAAATATCTCAGTAGGTGAATTCGTTTTCTATTTTTCCGCTGTCGGAAGCGTAGCAAAATATTTGCAAAACATAATAGGCAGCACGGCAAAGCTTGCTTCAAGAGCAGAGAAAATAGAATATTACCGTGACTTTTATTCTGTAAAAAACAAATTTAATTATTCAAAAGGTAAGCCTGTACCGACTGATTTAATTGAAATTGAATTTAGGAACGTATGGTATAAATACGACGGCGCTGACGATTATACCCTTAAAAACATCAATTTTACTATCAATAAAGGCGAAAGTATAGCCATGGTAGGTTTAAACGGTGCAGGAAAAACTACTCTTATTAAGCTTATTTGCGGATTTTACAGCCCTACAAAAGGTAAAATACTTATAAACGGTAAAGAAATAAGCGAGTTTAATATAAATGAATACTATTCCTTAATTTCAGCCGTCTTTCAGGAAATCAAGCCTGTTGCTTTTACAATGTACGAATTCGTTGCCAGCAGTGATCTGCAGAGAAATAATTCCCGCGAAGAAGCTGTTGATGCTATGATAAAAGCAGGAATTTACGATAAAATTAAAAATCTGCCAAACGGTATAGATACTCACCTAATGAAAGGTATTCATGACGACGGTGTTGACCTTTCAGGCGGTGAAATGCAAAAGCTTCTGTTAGCCAGGGCTATTTACAAAAACGGACCTATTTTAATTCTTGACGAGCCTACAGCTGCCCTTGACCCTATTGCTGAGAATAACCTGTATTTACAGTATAAAAATCTTAACAGAAATAAAACCTCCGTTTTCATATCCCACCGCTTTGCTTCCACACGCTTCTGCGATCGTATCATCTTGCTTGACGAAGGTGAAATAAAAGAAGCAGGCACCCATGATGAGCTTATGGCTTTAAAGGGTAAATACGCTCATCTTTTCTCCGTTCAAAGTAAATATTACAAGGAGGATGATATTAATGAAGAATAAAAAAGTAACTGTAAAAGCTTTAAAGCTGTACCACGGCTTTAATAAAAAATACTTTCCCATTAAGTTCTTAAGTCTGCTTTTTAGTGAAATATCCCCCTACTATAACCTTTGGATGTCTGCGGAGATAGTTACAGCACTTTACGATAACAAGGAACAAAGCTTTGTATTCCTCTTAATATTTCTTACAGTTACAGGAAATTTTATAATTCATATTTTAAGCGCCTGGCTAAACAGAATTGCTGATACTGAATACAAGATACTTATTGATAACGAAAGCCGCGCTTTAAATAACAAAACTCTTTCCCTGGATTATATCAAGCTTGAAGACCCTGAAATAAGAACTTTAAGAAGAAAAATTACAGAAAATTCCTATATTAACGGTTATGGAATAGACGCCTTAAGATATAATTTAGAATTCACCTTCAAGCATTGTATAAGCCTTTTATTTGCATTTATCTTCTTCAGTGAAATGCTTGTTGACGTACTTAAAGTCGGCTTTAAGCCGGGTACCTTCGTATTTTTCTGCCTTATAATCTTCTTTATGGTATTTACAATATCCTTTTACCAAAAGTTCTCCTTAAAAAGAATGACTTTAAGAGACAAAACAACCGGAGAATTTATGCTTAAAGAAAACCGTTTTGGTCAGGGTTACAGATTAAACGGTATGGATTCAAGAATCTATAAACAGCAGGATATTGTTACGGAAATTGAGACAAAAATGAACAAAGAACATTTAAGGCTCTTTATATGGACACGAAATCAGGCTATGCTGGCAAATACACCTTACGTATTTTTCTCAAAAATACCTGAAGTGTTCGTTTATCTGCTTGTATGTTTCTACGCATTGGAAGGCGTATTCTCAATCGGCGGAATTATTAAATATATTGGCTATTTAAGAAACATTATAGACCACACACTGAATCTCTTTTATTATTATAACTCGCTTAAATCAAACGAGCCTTTCCTTGTTCCCTATATTGAATATTTTGAACTGAAAAACGATATGTACCAGGGAAGCCTTACTACCGAAAAAAGAAGCGACAAAAAGTTCGATATCGAATTTAAAAACGTAAGCTTCAAATACCCGGGTAGTGATGCTTACGCTGTTAAAAACTTAAATTTACGCCTTAAGGTAGGCCAAAAGCTTGCAGTAGTAGGAATGAACGGCTCAGGCAAAACAACATTTATAAAGCTTTTAACAAGGCTTTACGACCCCACGGACGGTGATATTATAATGAATGACTTTAACGTCAGAAAATATGATTACCGCGAATACCTTGATTTATTCTCCGTTGTTTTTCAGGACTACAGCCTGCTTTCCGTTCCTCTTGGTAACAATATAGCGGCATGTGATAAGTGGGACAAGGAAAAATGCGAGCGTTTAATTAAAGAAGTCGGTTTTTTCGAGAGATATAAAGAAATGCAGGATAAATTGGAAACACCCGTTTATAAAGATTTTGATGATAAGGGTGTGCTGCTTTCAGGCGGAGAAGCCCAGAAAATAGCCCTTGCAAGAGCCTTATATAAGGATGCTCCCTTTATAATTCTTGACGAACCCACAGCAGCCCTTGACCCTATAGCTGAAGCTGAAATTTACTCCAAATTTGACAGTATAGTAGGCGACAAAACAGCAATATATATCAGCCACCGCCTTTCTTCCTGCCGTTTTTGCGATAAAATAGCGGTATTTGACAAAGGAGAAATAGTTCAGTACGGAAGCCACGAGGAGCTTTTGAAGGATAAAAACGGCAAGTACCACGAACTTTGGTACGCTCAGGCAAATTACTACAACAAATAAAGAAAAAACCGGTAAGGACTAACCTTACCGGTAATTTTTATTATAAATGTGACCAAGTCTGTAAGCCGAGTTCTGTCTTAAACGATCATCTATCTAGTCCGTACGTTGCCATACGGATCATGCCACCCCCACGGAACGGCCGGGCAAGCCTAATGTTCCTCCGCGGTGTTGCTCCGAATAGGGTTTACATGGCCTCAAAGTTTCCAATGAGCCGGTGAGCTCTTACCTCGCCTTTCCACCCTTACCGATAAATCGGCGGTATATCTCTGTTGCACTGTCCCTGGGGTCGCCCCCGGCGGCCGTTAGCCGTTATTCCTGCCCTGTGGAGCTCGGACTTTCCTCAGACGTTCTCTTTCGGGTATCGCCCGCAATCGTTCGGCCTGCTCACATTATAAACTTATTAATACTGCTTTTCGGAAAGAAGTCTGTACTTTTCGTCCCAAAGCTCCTGAGATAAGTCAACGTAGTAGC
>JAGBID010000097.1 GCA_017935165.1 Clostridia bacterium | reverse complement strand
GTGCATAGTTTTTCCAATGGGTCATCACCGTATCCAGATCTGCATGAGCTGCCTCATAGTTCTTCTGTTGTATTCGGCATAAAACACGATTATGCCATATAGATTTCCTCGCCGGTTACCTCATCGTAATCCACGCTGAAATTATTAAGGTCTGTTTTTGCAAGGGTCTTTAAGCCGTTTTCATCCACCATAGGGAAGTAAAGCTCTGTGCCGTAAATAATGGGTGAGTAGGAGGGCGTGTCGGTAATTTTTACATCCACCTTTTCATATATATTATAGATGTGGAGGGATTCGTTGTCGGCATCATCCTGGTAGATAAGCCACTCGTCTGTGAACATATAGGCGTAGAAGATAGTTTTATCAAGGATAAGCTCCTTGTTTAAGCCCTCTAAATCAGTTCTGTAGAAATTGTAGTTAACGTCTGTGAAATATACGTAGTCGCCAACGATCTGTAAATAATCGTAAGCTTCGGGGATAATCTGCTCAGCTTCGCCGCCGTCTACGGGGTATCTGTAAGCACCGTCATCACCTGAGATATAGTAGATGTAGTCGCCGCTCTTTGTTAAGTAGTAGGGAAGGGTATCTGCCTGAATAAGTGTGTATTCACCTGCTGTTGCAAAAGTGCCGTTACTTGAAAGCTCTGCACTTACAAACTGGGGGTAACCCTCGTTATTATAAACTAAGCCGTAGAAGGTGTTGCCGTCAATAAGGTGGTAAGCAAAGTTCATAAAGTTACTCATTTTTGCAGTTTCATCAAGGAAATAGTCAACATAGAAGTAAGTTAAGGGATGTGTGAAGTCATCCTCACCCTCGTCGGTGTATTCTTCATCCCCAAGGTCCTCTGTCCACTCCTCGTCATCAAAGTCCTCTGTCCATTCATCGTCCCATTCGGTATCCACGTAGTCGTCGCCTTCAAGGTAGCTGTCGTCCCAGATATCCTCTTCCTCAATGCCGAAAATTTCCTTTAACTCCTCGGCTGTGGGGTCAACGATTTCGCCGCCGTTTCTTACGTACTGAAGGTAGCCGCCGAAGTTATCGGCAATAATAAGGCAGTCGCCCTTAATTAAGTAGGGTCTTTCGCTTGCGGCGTTGGCGCTGTCAAACTTAATGGAAACGCTTGTGCCTTTATCCTCGTAGGTAAAGTTTTCAGCGATGCCTTCACCATCTAAGTAAGCTTCCTCCCTGCCTTTGCCGTTTTTTTCAAAAACGTAAGTAAGGCTGATAATTCCGCCTTCGCTTTTCCATTCGCCTACTAAAGGACTTTTGTTGTCCACGTCGCCGCCGCAGGCTGTGAAAGCTGTGATAAGTAAAATGACGCTTAAAATTAAGCTTGTGATTTTAGTGAGCTTTTTCATTTTTCACCTTTCAAATTAAAAAAATTTATTTATAGGCTTTATTAATTTCTTTGTCTGTGTTATAATTGATGTGTTTAACAAAAAATTGATAGAACCTATTTCTCTATTACAATTATAGAAGTTTTTATAAATTTGTCACCACACTTTCCCGTGTTTTGGTGTGGGAAAAGCGAAATTTATTTTCAAAAAGTGTGGGAATTGGTGTGGGAAGGCTGTTCCCGGGAGGAAAAACAATGAAGAGGATAAAAGAAAGTTTAAGTATAACAATATTAACTGTTTTGTTAGCTTTAGTTTTTTCAGGCTGCAAAGGTATTGGGGAGAAAAATTTAAGTATGGCGGTAATTTATGCTGCTTTGGCGGTAATTTCCGTAGCTATATTCGTGCTTTATTTAATATTCAGTAAAAATAAAAATAACTGGCTCAGTGTACTGCTTGCAAGCATTGGTGTTGTTAATATAGGCTACACTATGATAGCTTATTCAGGCTCTTTGGATTTTGCTCTTATTGGTAACAGAGTGGCTTACTTCGGCTCGGTGCTTTTGCCCCTTTCAATGCAGATGATGATTTTAAATACACTTAAAATCAATTATCCGAAATTCCTGCCCTATATACTTTCAGGTGTAGCTTTCGGCGTGTTTGTTATTGCGGCAAGCCCCGGATTTTCCGATATATATTATAAGGAAGTAAGCTTAATTAACGTATGCGGCACTACCGTGCTCAGTAAGGTTTACGGTCCCTTACACGTTGTTTACTTAATATACCTGCTTTTATATTTCTTCCTTGTATCCTGGGCAGTGGTTTACGGAAGAGCCAAGAAGAAAACAAAGCGAGCTATTGAAGCTATAATGCTCTTAGCTGCCGTGTTTGTAAATATCGGTGTTTGGTTTATTGAACAGCTTGTAAGCATAGAATTTGAAATGTTATCCGTTTCATATATAATCAGCGTGCTTTTCCTTATTGCCCTTGACAGCCTTATAAAAGAAAGCGAAAAGGCAGAAATCGCCGAAGCGATTGAAAGGGAAGAAGTACTTAAGGAGAAGGCAGAAAACTTTAACAGCGAAGAATTATTAAAGAGTGTAAGCTTACTCACAATTACGGAGCGCCTTATTTTCGACTATTACATAGAGGGAAAGAGCACCAAGGAAATAATGGCAATGCTTAACATTAAGGAAAATACCCTTAAATTCCACAACAAGAATATTTACAGTAAGCTTTCCGTTTCATCACGAAAGGAACTTGTTGAGATATATAAAAAGTTAGGCTGACAGATTTATTGACGATATGCTGAAAGCTTTCAGGGGGCAAAAAGCCTCCCGTAGAAGCTAAGGAAGGCTTAAGAACTTTAAAAATTGCCTATGCCGCAATCAAAACCTTTAAAGAAGGCAAGAGAATTTATATAGATTAAAGGTGAATTATGAAAGAATATAAGGTTAAAATACTTAAAAATTTCCCCGAAAGCTTTGATGATATTGAAAAAGCTGAGATAAACGAGTGTGTGTGGCTTTTTGACTATAAGCCTTATAGCTTCGCTCAGGTGGTATTTGTTAAGAATGAAGGCTTTGTAATTAAGCTTACGTCTTTTGAGAGTAACCCCAAGGCTGTACACCAAGGTTTTTACAGCGATGTATACAAGGATTCCTGCCTGGAGATGTTTGCAAAATTTGATAACAGCTGTGAGAAATACGTAAATATCGAGACTAATTCCATCGGTGCCTCCCTTATTGCTATAGGCAAGGACAGACACGAAAGAGTGAGAATTGACGAAATTATCGAAAAGCCTTTCCCTGTAAAAGCCTTTAAGGATAAGGATAAGTGGAGCACCGAAATTTTCGTTAGCCTTAAGGACCTTGAAAAGCTTTACGGCCTTGACAGAAGCATATTTAAAGAGGGCTATGAATTTTACGGCAATTTCTATAAATGCGGCGACGAAACCGAAACAGAGCACTACGTGATGTGGAACCGCGTGGAAACAGAAAAGCCTGACTACCACCGCCCGGAATACTTCGGAAAATTTATACTTATATAAAATTAAACCTGTAAGGAGTTGAGCCTTACAGGTTTTTTAACGCTATTTCTTTCTGAAAAGTACACTTACGGCGCTGCCGAAAATGGTAAGGGCGGCAAATACCAAAATATAAATCCAGGCGGATTCGTTGTAGAAAATAAAGAGTGTGGGTGTGAAAAGCATGGCGGAAATAAGGGGTAAGAATAAATCAAAGCCAAACCTTATACCGTGGATAAAGGAATTTACTACCGTTACAAGGGGTATTGAGATAAGCAAAACAAACATTGCGCTGCCTGTGTCCTTTATAAATAAGGGCAAAAGGTAGAAGCTTAAAATGCTTACAACTGTAAATGGCAAATATTTAAGTATAACTTTTTTCATTTTCATTCCTCCTTATATTTTTATTTTACTATGAAATTAAAGCATAATCAATATAAATTAAAAATTATATGGAAATGGGGGTTGAAATCTGCTACAATTAAGTTAAGAACATATTAGTATTTTAAGGGGTGTCGGTTTATATGAATAAAAAGGGTCTTATAGGCGTGCAGATGTCCACAATAGCTCCCGCTAAAATGCCTTCCTTCGATGCTTACGAGGTTATGGCAAAGCTTACGGATATAGGTTTTTACTGTGCGGAAATTTCCCAGGTGCCTATGACAAAGGAGAACGTACTTGGCTTTAAAAAGGCAATTGACAATTTAGGCTTTAATATTTCCTCCTTAACAGCCTCCATTGACCCAATGTTCCCCGGTATGCCCGGCGAATATCTTTCAAACAGCGAGGATTACAAAAAATATTTAGAGGACGCCAAAACTCTTAACTGCGATATGTTCAGAATCGGTATGATGCCTATGGGTGCTATAGGTAAGGTGGTTAAGTGCATTGATTTTGCTAAAAGGGCAGAGGAATACGCCTTAAAGCTTAAGGAGGATGGCATTGACCTTTATTACCACAATCATCACATAGAATTTTTAAAGATGGAGGGTAAATATCTTCTGGATATTATAAGGGAGAATGCACCCCACTTAGGTTTCGAGCTTGACACCCATTGGATTCACCGCGGCGGTGAGAACCCCGTGGAGTTTATTAAGAAGTATTCAGGCTCTGTAAGACTTCTCCACTTAAAGGATTACAAAATAGCTAACGTGGAAATGCCCGATATGACTGCGCCTGACGGTATGCAGAAGTTTGTAACAGCTTTCTTTGATAAGTCAGTCCGCTTTGCCGAGCTTGGTGCAGGCTCACTTCCCATAAAGGAATGTATTGAGGAAGGCTTAAAGGGCGGTGCTGAATACTTCCTTATTGAGCAGGACGACTGCTACGGCCGTGACCCCTTCGATTCCTTAAAGGATTCCCGTGACCATTTGATTTCCTTGGGTTATAAGGATTGGTTTTAATTGAATATATCAAAAATCTTGTTTATACGCGGAAATCTACTTGTAGTGTACTAATTAAATTAATGTTGACAATAAATTTTCAGGTGTGTATACTTGAATTAATATAATAATTTTTTGAAAGAGGAATTATATTATGAAACGTTCTGAAATTAATAACTATCTTCGCTGGGCTGTTGACCTTATGGATAAATATCAGTTTAAGCTCCCCAGATTTGCTTACTGGTCTATGGATGAGTGGAAGGCAAACAAGGACAACATCGAAACATTAAGAAAGGTTATGCAGGGCTGGGACATTACAGACTTTGGCACAGGCAAGTTCGATGAGATAGGCGCAGTTCTTTACACAGTTCGTAACGGTAAAATAGACGAGCCCGGTGTTGGTTCTCCCTATGCTGAGAAGTACATTATCTTAAAAGAAGGTCAAAGACTTCCCTGCCATTACCATGCAAGCAAAACAGAGGATATCATTAACCGTGGCGGCGGTGTAATGGGCATTAAGCTTTACAATGCTAAGGAAGACGGTTCCGTTGACTATGAAAGCGACGTTACATATTCAAGTGACGGTATTTTCTACACAGTAAAAGCAGGTGAGGAAGTTATTATCACAACAGGTAACAGCATCCGTTTAACTCCCTATATGTACCACATTTTCGGTGCTAAGGAAGGTTACGGTCCCTTAATTGTTGGTGAGGTTTCCGCTGTTAACGATGATAATACCGACAACTACTTCTCCGAGCCCACTGCACGTTTTGCTGAAATTGAAGAAGATGAGGCTATTTTATATCCCCTCTGCAACGAGTATGACGTGCTTGACAAGTAATTGATTAAAATTAAAAATAAAAGGTTAAGGATTTTTAATTTCCTTAACCTTTTTCTTTATGCTTTTGTAACCGTTATTTTATCTTCTGCAGGGTTTTCGTAGAGAATTGTGTAAATGCCGTTACTTGAACTAACTTTACCTTTTGCAGTAATCTCCCATTTTTCATTTTCGGGGAGACAAATTATAACTGAAGGCTTTTTAGCGGTGGACTTAATATTAAATTCAAGTCCGTTTTCAGTAATTTTTTTATTGCTGATAGCCGTCATAAAGCCGCTTGTAACACTAAATGGCTTATAATAAGTTTCGAACCACATAAGCACGGGGGTGGAAAGACCTGAGAACTGGTGGAATCCGGCACCTCTGCCGTTTGCAATCATAAAGTGTTCGTAGCAATTATAGGTGTAGGAGGTTTCGCTTTCCCATAAATTTAGGGCGGTTTCGGCAATTTTAAAGGCAAAATCCGTTTCGCCGTTATCAAGTAAACCTTTCCATAAAATCCATTGGTGAGGCATCCATACCGAGCCGTTCCAATATCCGTCAAGACGGAAGTAGGGGGCTCTTGTATCAACAACGCTTACGCCGACGGGAGTGTACATACCGTTTTTAACGTTTTCTATGATTCTTTGTGACCTGTAATTATCACTGATACCTGCAATATAGGGTGAAACGCCGTCCATACCCATATCAGCGTTAATTCCGCCAACTTTAAGAATTGTACCGTCGTTTTTAACGTAACCGTAGTAGCCGCTTTCTTCATCCCAGGCGTAGGTATTTACTTTGCTTGAATAAAATTCAATGTCTTCGGTAAATTCTTCGGTAGGAAGAAGCAGAATTTCAGCAAGATTTTTAAGAATTTTAGCACAAAGAACGGTAACAGCGGTGTTTATAACGGGGCAAACTTCATTTTCCAGATTATTATCGTGAACGTATTTCTGTGTGGGGTAATCGTCCCAACCACCTGAATTATAGAAAATATCCCAAAGTGCAAAGAATCCTGTTTTATTTGCATCAGGTTTCTTGCGCATATCGGCAAAAAATCGGTATTGCTGCTTTACTAAGGGGAAATATTCTCTTAAGAAATTAATATCGCCTGTTTTGTAGAATATTTCAGCGTACAGGAAAATTTGTATGGGCATGGGCGTGCCGTGGAAAACGTATGGAGAATGTATATCGCCAGCAGGGGTTAAATAGGCGTTAAGGCAATCTTTAGCTCTGTTAACGTCGAGGGATAAAAGACCAAGACCTATAAAGCCTGAATCCCACGTATATAAGGAATCCCAGTTTTTGCCGGGGGTGTTGTGAAGTATATAACTGCGCCTTGAATAAATAGGCCATACTACGTTGCTGAGTGTAGTGGCTCTCATAATTTTCTGTGAGAAGCAGTATTTTTCGCCTGAAGGATTGCATATCGGGTCGGTTGTACTGTTTTCAGATTCAAAGCAGTCGCCTTCGGGGGCAGTAACGGTGATTGTAAAAGTTTTTGTTGAATTTGCTTCAACAAATATGGGGCGAATAAACAGGTCAGTATACTGATGTCCCCTTTCGCCGAGAGACAGTGAACCGTGGTTATGTATAAACGAAGTAAGTATCTGATAAGTGTCATCAGTTATAAGTTTTCTTACAACAAAATATTCGCAGTCGGTTTTTACGGTATATTCCTTGCCGCAGAAATTAAGCTTAACACCGTCTTCCGTTTGTTCATAAGTATGGTTAAAATATTTAGATATACTTTCAAATTCCGCTTCACCGCCTAAAACAAAGCCATCAAAATCAATTTTTGCGTTTTCAGGATAAATTTCAAGTGATGAGTATTTTTCGTTTGGAACTGAAACAGTATAAAGAGAAATTTTTTCGGTGTAAGGAAGTTCTGTTTCGTAAACTTTTGTATCGAGGAAGAATTTTATTTTGCCGCCTCCTTTATAACGGAAGGTAATTTTATCAAATTCATCGCCTGATAAATTATATTTAAGGCTGTCGCCGCATTTGCCGAAAAGCTCGCGGCTTATAAAGCTTCCGCCCACAAAGCCGCTCTCACGACTTTCACCGAGGTACAAGCCGTCGCTTGCAACTTTTTGAGAGATTTTAATATCTCTGTAGTCAAGGGCATCGAGCCAGATTCCGTTTTGTACCCTTACTTCATCGGGAACTATGCTTTTATGGTACTGAGAGCAGCATTTCATGCTCATTACAGCATTTAAAGATATACTCTCTGCTTTTTCTGTGTTATTAACGATTTTGCATTTTACGTTAAGCACGTTATTGTTTGAACTGAAATCTGCGTCAATATAGAGTTTATCCTTCCATTCAAGCTCATAGCGGTATGAAAACTTCGTAAGATTATTTGAAGCATCCATAATTTTAAGACCACTGTCCGCTAAATCTCTGACGGACATAACGCTTCTTCTGAAATAGCCGGGGAAGATGTTTAAATCAAAGCGTAAGCCCTTGTTCTTATCGGCAATATGCGCCGCGCCCAAGTAAGTCTTATTGTAGGGACCCCAATCGGGAAGATTCAAACTGTAGTTTTTATCCATTTTTCCTCCTGAATTACACAAAACCCGAAAAACCTTTAATTTTAATTAAGTGCTTTCGGGTTTCTTTAATTTTATAAGTTGTTTTTTATTTCGGCTAAAAGCTCGTCATATTCTTCCATTGCTTTAAACTGGGGGTAGTCCTTTTTAATCTGTTCGGTTGTCCTGAAAAGGAAACCTGCTTTGGATTCCTTTATCATACCTAAGTCGTTAAAGCTGTCGCCTGCTGCTATAGTCTCAAATCCCATAGCCTGAAGTGCTTTTACGGTGGTGTACTTGGAATTCGGGCAGCGCATTTTGTAGTCTACAATTTCGCCCTCCTCATTTGTTATAAGCTCGTTGCAGAAAATTGTGGGCATACCAAGCTTCTTCATTAAGGGTGCGGCAAACTGTGTGAAGGTATCGCTGATAATTACTACCTGAGTAAGGCTGCGAAGTTCATCTAAAAATTCCTTTGCGCCTTCGAAGGGATCAATTTTGGCAATAGTATTCTGAATGTCTTTAAGAGTTAAACCGTGCTCCTTAAGAATATTTATGCGCCATTTCATTAATTTATCGTAGTCGGGCTCGTCTCTGGTGGTTCTTTTAAGCTCGCTGATGCCGCTTTCTTTAGAGAAGGCTATCCATATTTCAGGTACCAATACGCCTTCAAGGTCCAAACATACTATATTCATTGTGTATCTCCAAATTCTTTAATAGTTTAAAACAATAATACACTTGTTGACGAAATATGTCAAGAAAAAATAACAGCCACTTAACAAAGCGGCTGTTTTAAAGATAAATATAACCCGGTATAACTGTTCTAAACTGATTACTCGTTTCGTATAGGGTGAAAAGAAGTTATGAGTTTAGAGTTATGAGAGTGCTTCGCACTCGTTATGATATGATTGCCTCGTTCTTTCAACTGCACCGAAGGTGCATTATAACTTGGCGAAGTCAACCATAACTCATAACTTGCCCAAAGGGCAATCATAGTTGATTTTGCTTTGCAAAATCATTCCCACTCGCTCCTGAAAAATAAATCTTAAACAGATTTGCTTATGGGATTTAGCTCAAGGTCTTAGGATTATTTCCATTATTCAGACAGCAGGGGCTATCTGATTTTTTGTTGCCATACTGTTGCCAAAGTTGAGATCG
>JAGBID010000096.1 GCA_017935165.1 Clostridia bacterium | reverse complement strand
GGTCGATATCAACCATATTAAGGAAGGGAACTACGTTATAAATTACCTGAATTGCTCGGTTATAAGCAAAGTGGATAACTGCAGCGGAAAGTGAACCTGAAATAACACCGATAAGTAAACCTTCAACAACAAAGGGAACACGGATAAACCAGTTTGTTGCACCCACGGACTTCATAATCTGGATTTCTGTACGGCGGGAGAACATTGTAACCTTAATTGTGTTGGATATAATAAACAGTGAAACAACGCCCAAAACTGCGATGATTGCAACGCAGGCGATTTTTATGAGTCTGTCAAGACTTGAAAGCTTGGTAGCAATATCGGAATAATCGGTAAATTCACTTACGCCTTCAATAGCTTGTATGGCAGCCATAGTTTCATCATAACGGCTTAAATCCTTTATGGAAATGTTATAAGCATCGGGAAGGAAGTTGTTGCCGCCTGTGTAGCCTTCGAAGAGCTCGCCGTCGTCACCTAAGCTCTGCATAATATCGTAAAGAGCATCGTCCTTACTGATAAAGTCGCAGGTTGCTATATTATCCATGGAACGGATCTCCTCGCCTATCTGTATGGCTGTTATCTGGGGAAGGTCATCCTCCAGGTAAACGGTAATGCTGTTAGAGCCTTCAATGGATTTCATTGCTGAGTCCATATTAACTGAAACAAGAACGGCAATACCTGTTAAAAGCAAGCAGGATAAAAGAACCGCAATTGAGGCAATTGTCATCGTTCTGTTTTTCCAGAGGCTCTTGATACCTTCCTTTAAAAGATATCCGAAACTTCTCATATATCTTAACTTTACCTTTGCCCACGCAAAGGCTCTCCTTTTCTTTAAATTACAGCTTATTCCTCGTCTTCGGAGCTGTCACTACCGATTTCATAATCCTCGTCGATATCTATATCGTCAAGGTCCAGGTCGTCTAAGTTGAAATCAAATTCACTTTCTTCATCACTTGAAAGGAAATCGACAGAATCGTCCTCGTTTTCTTCAGCTTCCAATTCTTCCATCTCTTCAAGGATTTCGCTTTCTTCAGCTAAATCACCTGCAAGCTCCTCGAAAGTTTCGTCGCCGCTGTCAAGGTCTTCAAAGTCAGCTTCGGTGTAAACCTCTTCCTCGGGAATCTCTTCCTCATAATCGCCGTCCTCATAATCCTCGGAAGTAATATCCTCCTCTATTATGTCCTCGGCAATCTCCTCAGGTGACGTATAAAGCTCCTCTTCCTCGATTATTTCCTCCTGCTCCTGAGCCTTGGCTCTTTCAGCTTCCATTTGTGCCAATGCAGTATCGGCTACAATTTCACCTGAATGGATTTGGATAATTCTTTTATGGAAGTGCTTAACAAGGGAATGTTCATGTGTAACCATAAGTATTGTGGTACCGCGGCGGTTAATTTCGCTTAAAAGGTCCACAATTTCAAAGGAAAGTGCAGGGTCAATGTTACCGGTAGGCTCGTCAGCAATAATTATTGAGGGGTTATTGACAAGGGCCCTTGCAAGGCCTACACGCTGCCTTTCACCGCCTGAAAGCTCATTGGGGTGCTGCTTTGCCTTATGCTGCAGACCAACAAGGCTCAATATATAGGGAACGCGCTTTCTGATAACTCTGCCGGATGCACCAACAACTCGCATAGCAAAAGCAACGTTATCGTAAACTGTCATATGGTCGATAAGGCGGAAATCCTGGAAAACCATACCCATTTTTCTTCTGAAATAGGGTATTTTTCTTTTTGGAAGGGCGGTTATCTCAATACCGTCCACAATTATCTGACCTTCGTTAGGTCTTTCCTCACAGGTTATAAGCTTTAAGAAAGTACTTTTACCTGCACCTGATGAACCAACGATAAAAACGAACTCGCCTTTTTCTACTTTCAAATTTATATTATGCAGAGCTTCAGTGCCGTTGTTGTAAACTTTCGAAATATTTCGAAATTCTATCACAAGCAATACCTCCATTCGTAAAAAATTACATAGTTTTTACTATTATACTACAGATTTTGAAAAAAAGCAAATTTTTATATTCAAGTCGTAAAATATTATATTTATTAAATGAAAAAGGTGAAAGCATAAGCTTCCACCTGAATTATTAATATTTTTTATGGTTATTGGAAAGGTACTTCTTAACCATTAAGGCTACCTTGAAAACAACGGCGTCGTCAAATTCACGAAGGTCAAGACCGGTAAGCTTCTTGATTTTCTCAAGACGGTAAACAAGTGTATTTCTGTGAACGAAGAGCTTACGGGATGTTTCGGAAACGTTGAGGCTGTTTTCAAAGAATTTCTGAATTGTGAAAAGTGTTTCGTGGTCAAGGGATTCAATTGAACCCTGCTTGAAAACTTCTTTTAAGAAAAGGTCACAAAGTGTTGTGGGAAGCTGATAGATAATTCTTGCAATACCAAGGCTGTTATACTTAACGATGTTCTTTTCAGCATCGAATACACGGCCAACGTCAATAGCTATCTGAGCTTCTTTGAAGGAGCGGGCAAGGTCCCTTATACCGAGAACTACAGTACCGATACCTATTGTGCAGTGAATGTAGAATTCACCTGAAAGTGTATCCACAATAGAGGCTGCAAGCTTTTCAATATTTTTAGCCTCCAGAGGAGTTTTAACTTCCTTAACAAGAGCAATATCGGTTTCACTGATGTTGATAACAAAATCCTTGTTCTTATCCGGGAAAAGATTCTGAATAACGTCAAGAACACTGATATCAGTTTTATTTGCAAGCTTAATAAGCATACAAACCCTGTGAACCTCGCTGTTAAAATGGAGCTCACGGCTCTTTAAATATATATCACCTGATAAGATATTATCAAGAATGACGTTTTTAACAAAGTTTGCTTTGTCGTACTTTTCGTCATAATACTGCTTGATATTACTTAAGGATACAGAAAGAAGTCCTGCGGTTTTCTCCGCCTCCCTATCGTTACCTGATACAAAAACAATGTACTCAGCTCTGCCGTTGGCACCGAAGGGCTTGTAGGTATAATTATCTGAAATCAATGTGGACTGAGTAAGAAAACTTTCAAGGCTGACGTTTTCACATATTTCACCGATTTTGCTTAAATCACTGCAAGCTATAATTGAGGAGGCGTCGTCCACAATACCTATAGTGCGGTCAACGGAATCCTGCATCTGATGAATAACGCTCTGAAACATCCTGTTTGACATATAATTTACCTGACCTTTCAATCAATCATTAATATTATTACCAAGCTAATAAAAAACAAACAACATTTCTTCTAATATAACATATTTTACACAATATTAATTATAAT
>JAGBID010000095.1 GCA_017935165.1 Clostridia bacterium | reverse complement strand
TTACCCTCTTTCACAACTAAAACTCGCTGTAATCTTGCCTTACGGCAACGGACAGCAGTAAATGCTGTCCCTACGTATAACATTTATTGCGTCGCAGACCCTTTTCTCTTCGCTCTTCTCTCTTCAGTTTTCACTCTTCACTTAGCGTAACCTCCCTACGGTTGGTGCAATCTCGCTTGCGCGACGGAATATTTCTTCGAAATTGTAAATCCTGTCCCTACGTTATCGATGTTATAACAAAGCATATTAAATATAAAAGGGAGGTTGTGATTTGCTTGCAAATCTGCCTCCCTACGTATTTATTCAATTTCAATTAATTCGTACTCGCGGGTGCCGTAGCCCAGCTCTGCAGCTGCTTCGATGGTATGAACGCCGTTGCGGCTTTCAATTCTCTCTAAAAGATGGGGCTTGCCGGGGTCAGAGCAGGCGTATACTAAATCTATGCAAGCCTGGTCGATAGCGATGGGGTCATCGGAAACCAGAATGCCGATGTCCTTGATGCAGGGGTCCTCAGCCTTAGCGCAGCAGTCGCAGTCAACACTCATATTCTTCATAACGTTAACGTATACGATGTTGCCCTTAAAGTAATCAACAACGCTCTTTGCAGCGTCTGCCATGCTCTCAAGGAATAAATCGTGGTCGGCTGTCCAAATTTTCTCGGGCTCGCCTGCGCCGTGGATGTAAGCCTTACCGAAGGAGGAGGCAACACCGATTGAAAGCTGCTTTAAAGCACCGCCGTAACCGCCCATGGGGTGACCTTTAAAGTGGGAGAGCACCAGCATACTGTCATAATTCTCGATATTCTTACCTACGTAGTTCTTCTTAATAACCTTGCCGCCTTCAATATCAAGAACCTTGTCAGGACCTTCGGCGTCAAGAAGGTCAAACTTAAAGTAGCGGTTCCAGCCGTGGTATTCAATAAGCTTGAAGTGCTTTTCGGTAGTGTTTCTTTCGCCGCTATAGGCTGTGTTACACTCTGTTACGGTACCGCCGATGTAATCGATCATAGGTTTCCAGAAGTCGGGTCTTAAGAAGTTCTGGTTACCCTTTTCGCCGGAATGAACCTTAACAGCTACATTGCCTTCTAAATTTTTGCCCAGTAATTTGTAAAGCTTTAAAACCTCGTCGCCTGTAATATTCTTTGAAAAATAAACCTTTGCCTTGCTCATAATCATTTTCCTTCCGTAAATATTTTTCCTTATAAATATTTTAAAATATGCATATAAAAAAGTCAATAGTGTTACTTAAAACTATTTTGTTCATAAATTATGTGGTTGTGTTGCAAAAAATATTTAAAAATGGGCAGAAACCCTATATTATTTTTTATTCCGTTTTGTTATTATAAATATGAAGTATACAGTACGCCTTGTGCGGAATTAAAAAGGCGGCGCAAAAAAGTAAAGGAGGATAAATTATGCAAAAACCTATAGTTGTCAGCGTAAACGAGTGGATTTACCCGGATGTTACGGAATATCAGAGCGCAAAAGACGTAATTTCTTTGCACACACCCAAAAATAGCTTTGCTTCGGTTCAGATTTTTATTCCCGAAACTAAAGCCGGTGAGAAAATCACAGTAATTACCAAAAATTTACCCTTTGAACCTGAGCTTTACAGAATGGTGGACGTGTTCGTAAAATTCAATACAGGCGTAAATAATACAAATAAGCTTACAGACGGCGAATATTTAGACGAAACCCCTCCCTTCGTAACGAGAAGAGCGCCTTTCCGTATTTACGATTGCCTTATGCCTTTTGCAGAGGGCGGCGACGTAACCGAGAAAGAAAACACGGCTTTATATTTAGCTTTTAAAATACCTTCAGACGCAGCTGATAATGTTTATAAAGGCTCTGTTACCGTTAAAATAGGGGAGGAAGAAGCTGAAATCGAAACTGAAATTACGGTACATAAAGCCAAAGTTCCTGAGAAAATACGTCTGCAAAGGGCAGAATGGTTCCACTACAAGCTTTCAAGACCTATTTACGATATTGATATGTACAGCGAAGAGTGGTATGAGCTTTACAGAAAATACGTAAGGCAGCTTAAGCGTGTGCGCGCTACTCACCTGTTTTTCCACCTGTATCACATAAAAATTGAAGAGGTGGGGGATAAGTACCTTTTCGATTTCTCGAGAATTAAAAGAATGATGCAGATTGCCGACGAAGAGGGAATTCCCACTTTCGAAATGGGTCACCTTTTAATGAGAGACGAAAGAGGCGACCAGAAGCAGTTTGTGGAAAACGATTACGGCCTTTTCTATAAAGTGGAGGAGCATATTTTTGCAGATTCCAAGGAAGGTTACAATTTCCTTGCCCAGTTCCTGCCGGCATTAGGTGAATTCTTGAAGGAAAACGGCTGGTACGACAGAGTTGTTCAGCACGTTGGCGACGAACCCATTGAAAAAATAAGGAACACCTTCCGTATAGTTTGCGGCATAGTAAGGAAATTTTTACCCGGTATAAAGCTTATGGACGCCGTATTAAACGAAAAATTGCGCGGCAGTACTGACGTGTGGGTACCTTTAAATACCGATTACGAAAAAAATAAGGAAACTTTTGAGCATTTTAAAGAGCTTGGCGACGAAGTATGGCACTACACCTGCTGCGGTCCCGAGGGTAAACCCCTTAACCGTTTGCTGGATATGGAGCTTTTACGCACGAGGCTTCTTTTCTACGGAAATTACCGCTATAATCTTGCAGGTTACCTCCATTGGGGTTTTGCTTCCTATCAGCCTGAGGAAAGTAACGTAATTGAGTACTGTAACCCTATTATTTTAACCGAAGTTATTTTACCTCCCGGTGACAGCCACATTATTTACCCCGGTAACGCAAACGGCCCATGGCCCGGCGCAAGAAGCGAAATGACCCGTATGGGCGCAGAGGACTGTGAGCTTTTGTGGATGCTTGAGAAAGAAAACAAAGCCAAAGCAGACGAAATTTGCGCCAAGGTTATGCGCAGGTTCGACGATTACGAGACGGACGTAAATCTTTTTGATGCTAACAGAGCTGAGTTGCTTAAAGCTCTTGACGAAGTGAACGAATAAAAACTGCTGCCATAAATTAAGTTTTATTAAAAAACTATGTGGTTGTGTTGCAAAATAAATTTAAAAATGGGCAGAAACCCTATATTATTTTAGGGAAATATGTGGTATTATTAATACAATTAAAGCTGTGCACATATTACAGCTAAGAAACGAAAAAAATTATCAATGAGGTGTTTATTATGTCAATTACAAATGAAATCAGCTTAGCTCTCCAGAAGGGCAAAAGAGCACAGGTACAGGAATTAGTTAAGAAGGCTTTAGAGGAAGGCGTAAGTGCTAAGGCTATCCTTAACGAAGGTCTTATTGCCGGTATGAGCGAAGTTGGCGAGAAGTTCAAGAACAACGAAGTTTACGTTCCCGAAGTTCTTATCGCTGCAAGAGCTATGAACGCAGGTACAGCTATCATCAAGCCTTACCTCGCAGCTGAAGGCGTTGAGCCCGTTGGCAAGGCAGTTGTATGTACAGTTCGCGGTGACCTTCACGATATCGGTAAGAACCTTGTTAAGATGATGTTCGAAGGCGTTGGTATTGAGTGCATCGACCTCGGTGTTGACGTTGAAGCTGACAAGATTATCGAAGCTGTTAAGGAAAGCGGCGCAAAGGTTATCGGTCTTTCTTCTCTTCTTACAACAACAATGGTTTACCACGCTGAGGTTATCAAGGCTTTAGAGGCTGCAGGTATGCGTGACCAGGTTAAGGTTATGATCGGCGGTGCTCCCGTTACTCAGGAATTTGCTGATGAGATCGGTGCTGACGCTTATACATCCGACGCTGCATCCGCTGCTGACGTTGCACTTTCTTTCTTTAAGAACTGATTACAGGTGAATTAAAAATTAAATATGAAAAAGCTTGTAAAGAGTCTTCTTGAAAATAAAGCCAGAACTCTTCCCATTCTTTCATTCCCCTCTACACAGCTTCTTGGTATCTCCGTTAACGAGCTTATCAGAAGTGCGGAAAACCAGGCTAAGGGTATGAAAGCTATAATGGACAGATGTAATATGGGTGCTGCCCTTAATATGATGGACCTCTCCGTTGAGGCTGAGGCTTTCGGTGCAAAGGTAAAGTTTGAAGAGAACGAGGTTCCTGCAGTTACCGAGGGCTTGATTTCCGATATCAGCGAAGCTTATGACGTTAAGGTTCCTTCAATCGGTGCAGGCAGAACAAACATCTACGTTGATGGCGTTAAGAAGGCAAAGGAAATTATTACCGATGCTCCTGTTTTCTGCGGCGTTATAGGTCCGTACTCCTTGGCAGGCAGAATATTCGATATGATGGAGCTTATGATGAGCTGTTATGACGACCCTGACGGCGTTAAGGAGCTTGTTAATAAGTGTAAGTTATTCCTTATCGATTATTTAAAGGCATTTAAAGCAGCAGGTGCTGACGGCGTTGTTATGGCTGAGCCTGCTTCAGGTATGCTTTCACCCGATATGTGTGAGGAGTTTTCCACACCTTACGTTAAGGAAATAATTGACGCTGTGGCTGACGAAAATTTCGTTTTCGTTTACCACAATTGCGGCAACAATACAATCGCTCAGGCTGAGACAATAGCATCCTTAGGTGCTGACGTTTACCATTTCGGTAACGCTATTGATTTAAGTGAAATGATACCCTTAATGCCCGAGGGCAGTGTTGTTATGGGTAACGTTGACCCTGTTCTTTTCAAAACCTCCACACCTGAGGTTATTGAAAAGACAACAAGAGAAGTATTTGAAAAATGCAATAAGTTTGATAACTTTATGCTCTCCTCAGGCTGTGATATTCCTGCCGAGGCAAAGTGGGAAAACCTTGATGCATATTTCAGTACAGTAAAAAAGCTTTATGAATAATATAAAAATAGAAGTTGTTTGCGGCGGTGAAAAGAAATTGATAACCGCCACAAAGGGTCATATCCTTTCCAAGGTGCTTTCGGAAAACGGCTTCACTGTGGAAACCTTATGCGCAGGCAACGGTACCTGCGGTAAATGTGAGGTTCTTGTAAACGGTGAAAGCAAACGTTCCTGCAAGTATATTTTAAACGAGGATATAACCGTTATACTTAATGAAAAAACAAATATTCAAAGCATAAGCGGAGCCGCTGAAACGGAAGTTTTCAGCGGCAAAGGCTGTTTTGTGCTGGACATAGGCACAACTACCCTGGCTTTAGCCCTTGTGTCCCTTGAAACTAAGGAGACGGTTAAAGTATTTACGGGCGACAATCCCCAGAAAGCCTTTGGCGCGGACGTCATTACAAGAATTGAAAAATGCCGCGACGGTGAGCTTGAAGGTCTTAATAAAGTTCTTATCACAGCTATCAATAAGCTTATTGAAAAATTTTCAAAGCTTTACGATTTAAGCGGTGTAAACACAATGTATGTGGCAGGCAATACCACAATGCTGCACCTTTTCTTAAAGGTGGATTGCTCCTCCATAGGTGTTGCACCCTACACACCTAAGTTCCTTGAAAGCATGAAGGCTGAAAGCGAAAGCTTAGGCATATTAAAAAAGCTTGAAATCATTACGCTTCCCGGTGTAAGCAGCTTTGTAGGTGCTGATATTGTGGCAGGTATGAATTTAACCTCACTTCCCGAAGAAGGAAAATATTACCTGCTTATTGACCTTGGTACCAATGCGGAGGTTGTGCTTTACAATAGCAAAAAGGCTCTGTGTACAGCTGCGGCTGCAGGCCCGTGCTTTGAAGGTGCCAACATCTCCTCGGGTATGAGCGGTAGTGACGGCGCTGTAAACACCTTCGATATTGTGGAGGGTGAGAAAAAATTTACCACCATCGGAAATAAAGAAGCCAAGGGCATTTGCGGTACAGGTCTTATTGATATAATTGCTGCCCTTCGCCGTGAGGAAATTATTGACGACACAGGCTTTATGGAAGAGGATGAGTACGAGATAAGCGGCGGTGTTACTTTAATCGGTAAGGATATAAGGCAGTTCCAGCTTGCTAAGTCTGCGGTTTTAAGTGCAGCAGAAACCTTAGCCGAGGTGGAGGGTATTGAGCTTCAGGATATTGATAAGCTTTATATCTCAGGCGGATTTTCCTCCCATATTAATGTGGAAAACGCCGTTTACGTAGGACTTTTGCCTAAGTCCTTAAAAGAAAGGTGCACAGCACTAAATAACAGCAGTCTTCTTGGCAGCATTAAATATGCACTTAATAAAAATGATTTGAAGGTATTTACTGAGAATACACAGTACGTTGACCTTTCTCAGAATCCTTCTTTTACCGAAAGATTTATGGATAATATGTATTTTGAGTAAAATACGTAAGAAAGGATAGTTATGACAGAAAGAGAACGCTTTATAAAAGCTCTTAAACGTGAACCCATTGTTGGCCACGTACCTACTTTTGAGCTTGTATTCTTTTTAACACTTGAGTCTATAGGCAAAATCCATCCGTCACAGCAGACTTTCGGTCAGTGGAATCAGATGAGCGCAAGCGAAAAGAAGCTTCACATCGATTACTGTGCCGATACTTACATTGAGATTGCGAAAAAATATCACCACAGTGCTATTTTTATCCATCCCAATCCCGGTGATTTTGATAACACAGTACGTCTTTTAGAAGCTATCCGTGAGAAAAGCGGCGATAAGTTCTTCACAATGATGCACGGTGACCCTACCTTCTCAATGCCTGAAGGCAGTAATATGATGGAATTTACCGAGCGCCTTTACGAGGATACCGACGGTGTTAAGAAAGAAGCTCAGAGAAGGCTTGAGAGCCACGTACGCTTTGCAGAGAAAATGGCTAAGCGAGAAGGTCTTTTGGATGCTTTCTGCCTTTGCTCTGACTACTGCTTCAATGTAAACCCCTTCTTTACACCCGATATGTTCAGCGAGGTTATTGCTCCTTATCTTAAAGGCTCTATTGACGAGTACAAAAAGATGGGCTTCTACTCCATTAAGCATACAGACGGTAACATTATGCCTATTGTGGACCAGATGGTTCAGTGCGGACCTGATGCCCTTCATTCTCTTGACCCTCAGGGCGGTGTTTCACTTAAGGAGGTTAAGCGCCTTTACGGTGACAAGGTTGCTCTTTGCGGTAACGTTAACTGCGGTTTACTCCAGACAGGCACCCTCGACCAGGTTATGGAGGATACACGCCGCTCTTTAAGAGAAGGTATGGACGGCTGGGGTTACATTTTCTGTACTTCCAACTGTGCATACACAGGTCTTCCCCTTGAAAGATACGAGCTTATGAACAAGATCTGGTGGGAAGAGGGCATTTATAAATAATATAAACTGCCAAAAGCTATATTTGTTGTATTCAGTATTATTAAATCAGGAAGGTTAAGCCAAGGCTTAGCCTTCTTTTTTGCTTTAATTAAGCCTTTTCTACCGAAAACCTTTCCTGAAAGGACATATATTATGTAAAATGTCCTTTTGGCTTATGGACTTTCAAACAAATAAATACTAAAATAAAATGTATAAGTATGCACAAATTTTTCGGAGGGGTACTGAATGAAGTTCAAGAATACATATTTAATTGAGGACGCGGCTTTAAAATACACGGGCGAAGCCGACGAAAAGGATTTAGTCAATTATAAATACGAGGATATAAGAATCCCGGGCATTGTTTCCACGGAAAAGGGCGTAATTGTCTGTTACTACGAAATGCGCAGAAGCGGCAATAGTGACTGGGCAATGATAGATTTGGGTATGAAAGTAAGCTTTGATTTCGGTCAGACCTGGTCGGAAAGAATGATTATAAAGTCAGGCGAGGGCAAAAATACTATAAATAACCCCGTTATGATTGCGGAAAATGAGAGATTGCATCTTTTATACTGTGAAAATTACAGGAGAGTTTTCTATAGGTATTCCCTTGACTACGGCAAAACCTGGTCGGCAGATACCGAGCTTACGGAAACATTTCGCAAGGAATTTCCGGATTATAAGTGGACTGTAATTGCCATGGGTCCGGGACACGGAACAATGCTTTCTAACGGCAGATTTCTGGTGCCTGTTTGGCTTGCTAAAAATGATAGCGACCCCTACGCCCACTGGCCTTCAAGATGCGCAACAGTTTATAGCGACGATAAAGGTCTAACCTGGCACGCCGGCGAAATACTTCCTGATGAAGGCGTTACCGACCCCAATGAATCCTGCCTTTGCCAGCTTAGTGACGGCAGGATATATTTTAACGCAAGAAATACCGACAGAAATTTTGATGGCGGTTCAAGAAGAGCTTTAGCTGTAAGTGACAGCGGTATAGACGGCTGGAGCAACTTAAAGCACGACCTTAACCTCCCCGACCCCAGGTGTATGGGCGGTATGTGCAGCGATAATAAAGGAAGAATCCTGTTTACTAACTGCGATTCTCCCGACGTAAGAATGTACCCTACCTTAAAGGTTTCCTCTGATAACGGAAAAAGCTGGCAGAAAATTGAGTACAGCTTCCGCGGCGGCTACAGCGACGTATGCTTTAACAAGGTGACGGGTACTGCCTTCTGCTTTTACGAGGCAAGAGTTACCACCTCCCAAAAGCTTTTGGTCACTGAAATTGATATTGATGAAATCAGCCTTAACACGAATTTGAATTGACCTGCCTGCAGGTGGGCACCGAGAACCCTTCTTGTGGGCGCTGCGACAGGTAGCGCCACGCTGTGGCGAGTGAGAAGTGATACATGCTACGCAAGTGATGACGTTTCACTAGTGATACGTGCCGTTGGCACGTTAATGGTCTGCGACGCAATTAATGTTTTCTGCGAGGGGACAGTGACATTCGTAGGGACAACATTTACTGTTGTCCGTCGCGCAAGCGAGATTGCACCAACCATAGTGACCACCCACAGGCAACTCGACTCCCTCCCCGTTGTGTTCTCGCCTCCCTCTGTCAAAAATTCTCATCCTGACGTCTTCGAATTTACGTGGCACTTCGTGACCACGGGGGAGGAAAATTTTGCGTAGCAAAATAGGAGGGGTTGGGAAAAGATTATCTCAATTCAATTACAACCCCTCAGTCTTTTGAAAAGTGGACAAGACACTTTCAAAATCCAGCTCCCTCTTACAAAAATTCTTCGAATTTATGGAGCCGAGAACAGAGCGGGAGATTGCGTCGCAGTGGTGGGTCCCCTTCCCCAGCGGGGAAGGTGGCTGAG
>JAGBID010000094.1 GCA_017935165.1 Clostridia bacterium | reverse complement strand
GACAAAACCTTAGGTACCAATAAATTTACCGACGTGGGTATAACCTCACAGACAATTATGCTTGGTGCTACTGAAATAGGCCTTGGCGGATGTATGCTGGGCAATATTAAAAGAAGTGAAATTGCGGAAAATTTTGGTATCGACAGGGAAAGATTTACAGTAGAGCTTGTTTTAGCTCTCGGTAAACCCAAGGAGGAAGTTAAAATAGTTTCCTTGCCCGAAAACGGCGACGTAAGATATTACCGCGACGAAAATATGACTCACTACGTACCCAAAAGAAGCCTTGAAGATATCGTGATGTAAAAAATTAAGCTCGGATTTAACTCCGAGCTTTTTCTTTTATGAAATCTAAAAATTTATCCTTAATGAAAGTACTGTCGCTTCCATAGTAAAAGTGACCTGAATTATTAAGCAAAAAGGTTTTGAAAGGTGAATTCTTTATTAAAAAGCGGTAGCTTTTAATTTTAACAAGTTCGTCCTTTTCACTTTGAAAAGCAAGTGCAGGTATGTTTGTTTCCTTTATTCTTTTACGTACCTTCCTCTTTTTAATGAATAGCTCAATATACCTCGGCAGCCAAGGGACATAAAGCCACAGTCTTTTATCCTTTTCTATGCCGTAGGAATTCTCGGTATAATAAGCGGAGCTTTTTTCTTTCACGTTGCCGAAAAGTATAGTGAAAATATCCTTTATCATTTTAAGGGAAAGATGAACGTATAAGGGGATTTGCAGTAAAAATAAACCCTCAATACCTTTTTTATCCTTTAATATTTCATCGATAGCAAGTAAAGTTCCCATAGAATGACCGCAAATATAAATTCTACGGTGGTTTTTCCTTAAAAATTCTAAAGCATTGTGAACTTCGCTTTCCCAACTTTTCATACTTGCAGCGGAAAAATTCTTCACGCCTTTGCCGTGACCGCTTAAAAGCATATTGTAAACACTGATATTTTGAGGCATTTCGTTTATCAAAAAGTCAAACTGCCGCGGGGTACCTATAATTCCGTGAATAAATAAAACAGCCGTATCGCTTTCTTTTATGTCTATATATTCATTATGCTTTTGCAAATTACTCTTTTGTGGCATCCGATAATACCTTTCCTATACTTTCACGGAAGATAAGTGTAGCTTTGCCGTCGAAAGCGGTTTCCGATTTATTAATGAGCACGATGTTTTTACCCTTATAATACCTTAAATAAGCCGCCGCAGGGTAAACCGCAAGGCTTGTACCGCCAATAATCAAAAGGTCGGAGGCATAAATGTGGTCAATTGCCGTGTCCACGGTTACTTCATCCAAAGCTTCCTCGTATAAAGTAACCTTAGGTCTTATTATGTCGCCGCATTTATCGCATTTCGGGACTCTTTCATTTTTGATTTTTTCCACGGGATATAAGGTCTTGCAGCTCATACAGTAGTGAATTCTTGAGGTGCCGTGCAGCTCAAGCACGTTTTTGCTGCCTGCCGTCTGGTGTAAGTAGTCTATATTCTGGGTGATAACGGCGGTCAGCTTGCCTTTCTTTTCAAGCTTTGCAAGGGCATAGTGAGCGTCGTTTGGCTTGATGTTTTCCTGCAAAAAGTATTTGCGGTAAAAATCATAGAAGGTTTCGGGATTTGAAATGAAAAAGTTATGGGAGAGAATTCTCTCGGGATTAACTCCGTATTCCTTAACTGTGTGGTATAAGCCGTCCTCACTTCTGTAGTCCTTTACACCGCTTTCAGTAGAAACTCCTGCGCCCCCAAAGAAAACTATTCTTTTGCTTTCTTTTATAAGCTCTCTGAGTTTTTCAATGCGTTCTTCGTAATTCATATTTTCACCTTCTTTTCTTAACAACAATAAAGATGATTGCGCCGGCAATTATTATAAACACGCTTACAGAAGAAATGATGATGACAGTACCTTGCTTTTCGAAGAATGTTTCCTCGTAAATAATATCACGCTTTTCGGTTTCACCGCAGTCTGTACATTTCCTTTCTTCTTTACCGTTTTTATCCTTTGTTGCAACTTCTAATGTTTTCCATTCGCCAAAGCTATGCGCAATTACTTTTTTTGCGTCTGATGTGTAAATTTCTCCGCAAATTGTGCAGGTGTTAACAGTGTAGCCTTCTTCTGTACAGGTAGGAGCTATTACTTCTTTATTGTAAGTGTGCTCAAGCTTGGAAATTACTCGTGATTCCGTAACATCGCACTTAACACAGCTTGAAAGCTCCTCACCTTCTTCTTCGCAGGTTGCTTCTTTAGTAACGTACCATTCACACATATTATGACCCGAGAGAGGAAGTCGCTCTTTTTCATAGGTCTCAGTACAGCCTTCATAGGTGCAGGTGCAAATCACGGTGCCCCTTGTAACGCAGGTGGAAGGAATGATGATTTCTGTATATTCATGAGTATGTGAAGCCACAGCGTGGTTGCTGAAGTCAGGTTCACGAGAACCCTCGTATGAATTAAGATAAAGGAAATACTTCTCTAATACTTTTCCTGTAGATGATTCCATAGATGAAATAGTAACAAGTACAGAACCTTCTTTATGAGCAGTATAATTTCCGTTTTCATCTACGCTTATGATTTCAGGATGATCACTCTCGTATGAATAAACGATATCTTTATTATCATCGCTAAATATAAACATGGCAGGTTCTCCTAAATAACCATTGAAACCGACAGGCACTGCGATGTGGCCATTTTGCGAATTATAACTTTCGATAGGTTGAGTGACTTTATAATGGTTATTGAAAAAACAGATACCGTCACGATAAGTCATCATATTTGTTCCGATACTACAGCAATCGTTACAGTATGAATAAATTTGGACATCATAAGATTGACCTATATGACCACTTTCAATTTTAGCGTTTCGGTAATACCATTGCACGGAATTCGAAGGAATGCTTAACATTGGTCTGTAAGGAGTTAAATTAGCGTTTGGCTTTGTCGCTTCTACTAATATGTGTTTTTCGTTATGATACCAATATTTACCGTCAAAATAATAAAAGGGATTACGTGTAGGAGGAAGAGGAGCGTCATCGTAAACAGGAGTTACCCATCTTGTGTGATCTACTGCTTCAAGATAATACCAGTTTGCTATATATTCTCTGTCAGTAATTTTTCCGTTTTCCCAAAGAGGGTCGTATAGTACCCATTCTCCATTTAAATAAGCAAAGCACCAGGCGTGGCCTGCCATACTTTGAAGTTGTTCGGTTTTACATATGTTCATATTACCGCGCCAACCGTTACCGATAACAGCAGGTATGCCCATTTCTCTTAAAATAGCCTGTAAGAGAGTAGCGTTTCCTCTGCAGTCAGCGCTTCTGTCAATCAGGACATCAATGGGATGTGCGGATATACCGCCTCCGTCATAGCTTAAATTGTTTTTTACCCATAAGAACGCAGCGTCAGCTTTCTCTGTTTCTGTAGTGCAGCCTTCAGCGATAGCTTCTGTGAGTATTTTAATTTGACGCTGGTCTTCTTCTGTACCAAACATATTGATAAGACCTAATTCAGGGTATTTATCAATGTAAAATTCATCAAGATAGCGGAAGGTATCTTTGACCAACGTGGGTGCATAGTCCTTGCATTCGGTACTTAAAAGAGAAAGTGTTGCTTCATCGGATATAAATTCTTCTCCCTGAGGATTTGTTGCGATACATCTTAACTTTCCTTCGTGTTCGGGAAGTACGGGGTCTATAATGAGCTCGGAAGAGTTTGCTTGTACTAGTTTACCTGATGTTTTTATATTTTCAAGGTCGTTCCATTCATCACTGCCTTTTTTCTTAAGCTGCCACCTATAAGTAAGTCCTTCACCTGTTGCGGCGACTTTTATATTGATAAAATTTCCTGCAAATAAACTTTGATGAGAAGGTTGAACCAAAAACTCTGTAGTGTCATTTGGTGTATAGGGTATCCAAGTAAGTTCGCCTTCATAGTTTTGCATTATTTCTTCTGTCCATGTTTTATTACCTTCAGGATAAAAGATTTTTGTATCGCAAAGTGCGAAAATATTTTCATTTTCAGAAAATTTAGGTGCATCGCCGGTAAAAAAGACAGCAGTCAATTCTCGGCAACCACTAAATGCATATAAGGAAATACTCTTTACACTTCCGGGAATAGTTACAGTTTTTAGATCAGAATAATTTGAAAAGGTGTTATATAAGAATCTTATATTATCAGGAATTTTAATATGTACTACTTGTGTTTCAGGATCCTCAATTAAACACAGTCCCCCAGAGCCAAGAGGATTTCCCATATAAGAGTCAAAACGTATTTGGCACCAATCTTCAATGCTAGGAATGTAAATTTTACAGTTTAATGGCATTGTAAAGGCAAATTGCTTTATCTCCGCTAATGTAGAAGGGAAAGTGACAGAAGCTTCTCTTATCTCAGAAGGCACGCCAATATATCCCCAATAGTCATCAAATCTTAAACCGTTGAAGGCATATGTGCCTATTGAGGAAACACCTTCTTCAATTACAAGCGAGTGGAACTTATCCTTATAAGCTATCCAAGGTGCCTCTCCTTTTGCGAAATTTTTCATTTGCCCTTTACCTTTAATATAAAGAGTATGGTCCTTAATTTCCCAAGTGAGATTGTTTCCGCATTTACCTGATATCACTTCGTCAGCATTTACAGTAAAAGCAAATGAGAAAATTAAAATTACCAATATAAGTGCAGACATAAGTGCTTTTGATTTTGTCATATTTTGTCCCTCCAAAAACCGATTGTGTTTTCAATTTTATTCTACCACGATATAGAGCTAAAGTCAAAAATAAGGTTGCTTTTTTACATTTCATATAATAAAATTGGGTTAACAATATACAAGAGGGGGAATACTCTGTGAAAACATATAATCTGTGCGGCACTTGGAAAGCTTACAAGGAAAACGATACAGAAAATATATTTGATATAAAGGTGCCGGACTCATGGAATGAAACAAAAGGCCTGAAAACCTACGAAGGCGCTTTATTTTACGAGAAAGTTTTCGAAATCTGCGACAGTGATATAGATAAAAATATTGAAATTCGTTTCGGCGGAATTTACCGTGAAAGCGAAATTTACTTGAACGGCAAAAAAATTGCGAATCATTCAGGTTATCAGGCGCCTTTTAGAGTGGACGTAACGGGCAAAGTATTAAAAAGAGAGAATGTTTTAAAAGTTAAAGCAAGTAATATTGATGCTCACCCTGAATTATTCTGTGCAGATTTATTTAAAATCAACCCTCTTAAAGTTTCCGGTATTTATGAAAGAGTTACTTTAGAAATCAGCGATGGTATTAAGTTTAATTCGATTTATACTCCTATTGACATAGAAAAAGGCGAAGCTATAGCAATATTAAACTATAAAGCTTTTGAAAATACAGAAAATCTTAAATTAACAGTGGAATTAAGCCTTAATGGCGATGAAATTCAGTTTGAACGTGAATTTAATGCAGAAAAGGGCGAGGGCGAAATAGAGATTTCTATGCCTCTTGAGCTTTTTAAACTCTGGAGTCCCGAAAATCCCGTGCTTTATAACGTAAAAGTTAAAGTACAGGGAGAAAATATTGATGATGAATATTCTTTTAAAACAGGATTTAAAAGTCTTACTGCAAAAGGAACGGATTTTTATTTAAACGGAAACCCCTATTATCTTTTAGGCTACGGTGACGATTTTGTATATCCTTTGGGTGTGCCAGATGCTGAAAATAAAGAGTTTTATTATAACGCCATTAATAAAGCAAAGGATTACGGCTTTAATTTTGTTCGCCATCACAGTCACTTCCCCTATGAAGTTTATTTTGATGCCTGCGATGAATTAGGTTTGCTTTTACAGCCCGAATTATTCCTTGCAAACGTACCCAGAGAATTATTAAAAGAAGAGCATAAAGAAATGTTTGTAAACGAGTGGAAGGCTTTGATAAAAGCTTACCGCCACCATCCCTCACTTGCTTTATACAGCGGCGGTAACGAAATGGAGTGGGGTTATTTCTTTGAAAAGGAAATTTACGAAGCAGAAAAGGAGCTTGACCCCTACAGGCTATCAGCTACCACAGACGGCAACTTTGCTTCTTGCGACATAGGTGAATTTTCAGATTTTGCAAGTATTTGCCCTGCAGAGTATACCGATTACCTGCCTATCAGAGAGCTTGACTGTATGTTCACCCGTGATAACTGCCATAAACCCCAAATTGTCCACGAAATGGGCAACTATGCCACAATGCCAAACATAAATGAGACGGAAAAATATAAAAATGCCGTTGTGCGCCATCCAAAACTTGATGATCTTTATAAAAAAGTAAAAGAGAATCATTGGGAAGAGGAATATAACAAGGTTTATGAAAGTTCTTTAAGCCTGCAGAAGCTTTGCCATAAAATAAATATCGAAAAAGCAAGGCTTTCTCCCTTCTTTGCAGGTTACCACGTATGGACATTTACTGATTATTACGGCACAACTCAGGGTATTTTAAATCCATTCTATGAGGATAAGGCGTTTACTGCAGAAGAATTCAGTAAAATTAACAACCAGACTGTGCTTTTATGGGATTTTGAAGATTTTTCTTTTAAAGCAGGCGAAAAGGCAAAATTTAAAATAAAGCTTTCAAAATACGGAAGTGACGAAAGAATTGAAGGTGTTTTAAATATCAAAACATCCTTCGAAAAAGAAATTACTTTAAATAAAAGTTTTGAAGGCCATGGTATTTTCGATGCCTGTGATTTTGAATGTGAAATTCCCTTAAGCGAAAAAGAAGAAAAGTATAGCCTTGAAGCAAAATTTACTTGCGGCGAAAAAGAAATTATAAATTCCTGGGAATTTTTCGCAGTACCTGATATTAAAATAGGCACAGAGAAGGAAATATATATCCACTATTTATGCCGCCATATTTTTGAAAAAGAAAATATTCCTTTCAGACATTTTACAATAGGCCAGCCAATAGATGAAAATCAGCTTATTGTAACGGACTGTGTGTACGGAAGTATGCTTGATGCAGTTGAAAACGGCGCCAATATGCTTATACTTCTCAGAGAGGATACCTTCAAAAATACAGTAAAGCGCAACAGCTTCAAGTCACCTTGGTGGGATATAGGCGAAATCTGGTATTTGAATCACACCAATAATAAGCAGGTGGCAGGTGTACTTCAGAATCATCCTGCTTTGGATTTCGTTCCTTATAAGGGTTCATGGAATCTCGATTTATTCGATGCAATTGAGCAGGCTCCAAGTATCAATTTAAATGAAACCGATATAAATGCCGAAGCTATACTTTACGGCAGTGACCTTGATTTAAATAAATATACTTATCTTTTTGAAACAAAGCTTAAAAAAGGTAAAATTCTCGTGTGCGGCTTTAATCACAAAAGATCCGATATGAATTTTAAACAGAGATATATTTTAAAAAGCCTTATAAATTACTGTATGTCCGAGGCTTTTAATCCCAAAGAAAAAACAACAAGAGAAAAATTAAACAGTTCGCTGAACTGATATGAGGAGTGAAATATTATGAACTTACCGACCTGTTTTAAAAAACACGATATTATCGCCAACGTAATTTGGGCAAACTGCGAGAGAGATATTGATATGTACGTGGTTTTCAGAAAGAAATTCGTAACCGAAAACGAAACCTGCTCAATTAAGATTTTTGCCGATACCTACTATAATTTATACGTGGACGGAAGTTTCATTCACCGCGGCCCCGTAAGAAGACACGAAAATACCGCCGAGTACGATAAATTAAGCCTCTGTTTAGAAAAGGGCGAGCATACTGTAGCAGTGCTTGTTCACCATCTTGGCGCAAAAGTGGCAGGCCACAGAACGGGAGAAAAGAATTTCTGGTGTGAGATTGAAACCGAAAATGGTAAAATTATCACCGACGAATCCTGGAAAGCAAAATATCTTGATGCAATGACTACCGACGGCAGAATTTTCTCTCATTACGATTTCGTAGAAGATATTGATATGAAAAAATTCCCCATAGGTTTTATGAATCCCGATTTTGACGATAGCGCTTGGGAAAATGCTTTAGTTTTATTTAAGGCAGAGTCCGAAAACGATATTCACAAAAATTACCGCCAGCGCACAATGAAGCTTTTCTCATATCTTACCGAAAAAGGCGAGCTTATGAAGGCCGGTACTTTCAAGGATATGCCTGTGGAAGATGATCGTTTTACTCATAAAATCTTCGGCAGAGTAAGAGACGAAGCAGAAGCTGACGGCAACTATTCCCTCTATAAATTTGAAAAGACCATTTCCGGCACCGTAAAAATAGCGTATGAATGCGAAGAGGATAGCGAAATTATAGTGGCATACGACGATCAGCTTACTCATGAAGGCTTCGTAAAACCTGATAGATGGTCAAAATATGCTGATAGATTCCTTGTAGAAAAGGGTAAGGGCGAAGCCGAAGTATTATTCCCCCGCGGTTTTGTGTACGTGCTTGTGGATGCTTCAAAGGGCTGCAAGATTTTAAGCGTAACAGCCACAAAAGAAGTTTACCCCTACGAGGAGAAAAAGAGCTTCTTTGCAGATAATAAGCTCCTTAATGATATTTTCGACGTTAGCGTAAGAACTCAGCAGGTATGCACTATCGACGGTTTTACCGACTGCGTAAATCGCGAGAGAGTTTTGTGGCTTGGCGATGCTTACTTTGACTGCATGGGTAACTACTATAGCACTTTTGATAAGGGCTTACTTCTTACAACTATTTATGAACACGCAATGGGTAGAAGCGAAAAGGGTGCTCTTGGCGGATATAACTCCAGTAATATGAGACCCGATTGGCTCTTAATGCCTTCCTATAACTTAATGTACCTTGAAATGGTTATCGATTACCTTCTCTATACAGGTGACGAGGAGAATATTTTACCCTTAAAGGATACTGTTAAAGGCATTATTGAGTACATACTTTCCAATATAAACGAAAAAGGTGTGTTTGATACACAGTTTGTAGGCTGCAGTAATTATTGGGACTGGGGTTACAGTGAGCCTGACGGTGAGAACGTTAAATTTGGCGCATATTTTGCATTTATAGTGGACAGAATGAAGGAGTTTGATTTCTTTAACGATATTATCACTCCCGAAATTTTTGCTGCAGTAGAAAAAATAAAGGAAGTCAGCCACGAAATATTCTTTGATGAGGAGAAAAAAGTTTACCGTGATTCAAGCAGCAGTAAGCTTACCACTCAGGCTGCTACTTCTTATGCAGTTCTTGGTAATATAAAGGGCAGCGAAAATTACAAAGAGCTTTTCGGTAACATTACAAACGAAGCAAATCTCGACGTTATCCCTATGGGTGAAAATCAGGCTCAGGAAAATAACGTGCCCGATTTAAATAAAATTCTTCCTGCCGCTACAATGTACGGTGCTACAGTAACCGCAAGAACAATGTTCATTAAGGGTTTATACAGCGAAGGTCTCAAGTATTTAACTGAGGTATGGGGCGAGTTTGCCCACCTGCCTACACTTCCGGAATTAAGAAGAAACGGTGCTAATAACACCGCTTGCCACGGCTGGTCAGCTTCTCCTGCTTACCTTTTACCAATGTATATTTTAGGTGTAAGACCTTTAAAAGAAGGCTATAATGAAGCACTTTTCCATATTCCTAACTTTGAAAACAACGAAGTAACCGGCGCAAACGGTAGTGTAATTACACCTAAGGGCGAAATTAAAGCCGCCTACACTAAATACGATGGCTTTATTAAGGCTGACGTTTTTGTGCCAAAGGATATAAAACTTACAGTTAAATATAAAGAAAAAGAATATCTCCTCATAGAAGGCGCAAACACAGTTTATATTAAGGCATAAAAAATTCCCGGCAGATTTAATCTGTCGGGAATTTTTATAGTTGTTTCACTTTTATTTCATGGATTTTCGTGGATTTTTTAATTAAAATCAATTTTACAAAAAGCGGAAAAATTCTTCACGCCTTTGCCGTGACTGCTTAAAAGCATATTGTAAACACTGATGTTTTGAGGCATTTCGTTTATCAAAAAGTCAAACTGCCGCGGGGTAAACCGCAAGGCTTGTACCGCCAATAATCAAAAGGTCGGAGGCGTAAATGTGGTCAATTGCTGTGTCCACGGTAACTTCGTCCAAAGCTTCCTCGTATAAAGTTACCTTAGGTCTTGTTACGTCGCCGCATTTATCACATTTCGGGACCCTTTCATTTTTGATTTTTTCCACGGGATATAAGGTCTTGCAGCTCATACAGTAGTGAATTCTTGAAGTACCGTGCAGTTCAAGCACGTTTTTACTGCCTGCCGTCTGGTGTAAGTAGTCTATTAAAATGTTTGTGAGAATTATTGCATTTTTTCAAATCTTGCTATCAGCTCTCTTGATGCACCGTAGGTATCTATATAATTTATGTCTTGGCTGAAAAGTACACCGTTAGTTTCGAACCACCCCTTGAACCTGTAGCCTTCTTTGGGGTAAGCGCTGTAGCTTTGCTGCCACTGACCGGTTTCTTTCCATTGAGCATTATAGATGGGATTGAATTTAAGCCCTACAAATCCGCCGTCCTCTGCTGTTAATGTAAGTGGTAAAGTATTCTCCCTTTGTGGAGCAAGGGAATGAATTTCCTTCATAGGGTTATTTTCAGCGTTTAAATGCCTTAATAATTTATTTTCTCTTGTATCAAGCTTCGCTATTTTATTATTGTGACAGTAAAAATATTTAAGCTTTTTATTTTCGGAAATATCGATTTCTTTTATATCGTTATCGTTTATATATAGTTCTACAAGCTCACGGTTTTCGTTTATGTTAATTTCTTTCAGCTTGTTTTTTCCTATATCAATACCCTGACAGACCGGAAGAAGCTTAGGCTCAATTTTTTCGATTTTATTATTCTGTAAACCTAAAATTCGCATGGATTTCATACTGCCTAAGTTTACTTCTTCAATGCTGTTATTATACAAATCGAGAAAAACCATATCGTCGCATCCGTCTAAATCGAGTTTACCGCATAAACTGCAGTTTCTTAAATATATCTCGAAGCTTTGCAGGGGGTAAATATCCTCGTTAAAAATATGGATGCCGAGCCCAATGAGCTTATCATTTTCCACAATTACGCCTGTGGGGTGAACGCTTTCTCTTTTTATACCTTCTTCGTAGCTTTTATTGAGGCTTGTGCTCTTTATACGGCGTATAACCTTGGAATTTTTCTCCGCTTTTTCAAGGTTTGTTATACCGTTTGCATCTTTTTCATTGAAAAATGTAAGAACTTTATCTAATCCTTTAATAGCCAAATCTATTCGCCTTCTTTGTTGTTTTATAATTTCATTTTAGCATATAGATGTTATAAAGTCAAAAATAAGGTTGATTTTATTATTTCTGTATAATAAAATTAAAGAAAACGGTATAATGAGCGGAGGATTAATATGTATAAATTATCAGTTCCTATTATGTTTCACACTTTTACTGAGGAAAATAAATTTGACATTGTGAAAAATCTTAAGGAGTGTAAGGTGGACAGAGTCTTCCTTGCAGGTTTAGGCTATCTTTTTAACCCCCACAGTGTGTTTTGTTCCGAGGAACTGAAGGGTAAAATCGATTTTCTTAAAAAAGAAGGCTTCGAGGTTGGCGTGTGGTTTAACTCTTTTGGCCACGGCGACGCGCTTTTACACGAGTCAGGGGAGAAAACAGACCTCAGTATGTTTACTAAAGTCGAGGGTATTGGCGGCAAAAACGAAAATTCCGTATGTCCCTATGATGAAAATGTAATAGCCGAGGTTAGTAAAAATATTAAGCTTGTAGCTTCAATGAACCCCGATTTAATGATGTTTGACGACGATTACCGCCTGAATTACCGTAACTACCGTATGGGATGCACCTGCGAAAAGCACCTTAATGAATATTACAAAAGAATCGGCGAAGTAATTCCTAAAGAAGAAATCGAGCGTAAGGTTTTTTCAGGCGGCAAAAATTTCTACCGCACGGAGTGGCTTAAGCTTCAGGGCGAAAGTCTGACTGAATTTGCAAAGAAGATGCGTGCAGCTGTGGATGAAGTTAACCCCGAAATCAGACTCAGCCTTTGCGCCTGCTGGGATACATGGGATTTTGAAGGTACAAGCTGCATTGAGCTTTCAAAAATAATGGCAGGCAGTACCGCGCCTTACCTTCGTACTATTGGTGCCGCCTACCACCATCCCAAGGTTTCCATGGCGGTGGAAGCAAACAGGGCTCAGGCTAAGTGGTGTGAAAATGAAGACATAGAGCTTTTTACAGAGGGTGATGTTTACCCAAGACCCCGTTACAACGTACCTGCAAGACAGCTGGAGCTTTTTGATTTGGCTTTGATTGCCACAAATGAGTTTCACGGCATACTTAAATATATGTACGACTATACTCAGCCCTTTGGCTATGAAACGGGCTACACAGACCGCCACATAAAAAACACCGAAATAAGGGTAGAATTAAAGGAAGCAGTAAAAGAAAAGAAAGCCACGGGCCTTCGCGTTATAGATATAATGGCAAAAACGGGAAATTGGCACCTCCACGAAAATGCACCCGTAGGCGTAAGCTCTTATTTATGCTCTCAGATGGAGAATACAAGGAATGCAAAATGTATTTTAACAGATAACGCTATTCCTACAAGCTACGGTAATTTAAATGACCCCGTGTTCATTATGGGTGAAAACGCTTATTACGTAGAGGAAAACGAGCTTAACAATGGTGCGGTGATAGATATTTCCGCCGCTAAAATCCTTACCGAAAGAGGAATTGACGTAGGTTTAATTGAAGCTGAGAAATATAATTTCACGGGCGAATACTATGTAAAAGAAAAGGATGCCATATTCAATTTAGGTGAAATGGAGCTTTTCAAATTAGCAATTAATGAAAAGGCAGAAGCGGAAACTTATTTAATGCCCTTAAAAACCCCCGGTTCTTACAGATATGAAAATGAGAAAGGACAGAGATTTTTCGTAATAGCCGCAAGCTTGATGGGCGAGAGCTATAAAACTGCCGCCAAATGTGAGAATTATACCTCTAACTATTACCGAAAAAAGCAGCTTACTGAAGCGGTTGAATATGTAAGCGATAAAAAAATGGCTGTAAAAACCTGCTCAAAATCCCCCGATTTATATATGGTAGCATTAGAAAACAGCGATAAAACAGCTCTTACTGTATCGGTTATCAACCCATTTATCGATGACGTTATGAATATCGAGTTTGATTTGAGTGAAAAGTATAAAGAAGTTAAATTTATAAACTGCGAGGGTCATTTCAGCGGTGATAAAGTAACGGTAAATTACCTTGAACCTTACGGCTTTATGGCTTTTGAAGTGAAAAAATAAAACTAAACAAAGTAAAAGGAACTGCTTCAATTTGAGCAGTTCCTTTTGTTTTTAAAGACGATTTTACAAAACGAGGAATAACTTTACTTCTTTTTTACCTTTTTTATGTTTTTGTTTTTACATTATTTTCTTAAAAT
>JAGBID010000093.1 GCA_017935165.1 Clostridia bacterium | reverse complement strand
TGTGATATAATTAAACAAATTTTTATATACAAAGGAGAATATGCGTTATGGAATTTAAAATGCCTGTATATAATTATCCTGATTTCGATAATGAAAAATTTATAAATGCACCCGACGTTAAGACAGCTATAGCGGATATTGACGGTGTGGCGCCTGAATATTATCACAGCACTTCTATGTATCCTGAATATTTTAAAATAAAAGGCGTGTGGACTTTGGCAAGCAGCAGCCGTATGGATTCAAGTGTTATAATCAATAAGGATATAACTTTATCAGTAGTTGAAAACAGAAATATTAAAAAGGGTGACGAGGTTATCCTGGGCAGAACAGAAAACTGCGAGGAGGGCATTTACGTACATACAGCCTGCTTTGTGGATGAAAAAGGTAAAATTGATGACCAGTTTGTTTTCAGGCAGGGCAGAAGCCGTGAAACATCCTATGCAAGGGATTACGACAATCTTTTCAATCTCTTAAAATACGAAAAAGAGCACGGTAAAATAATTTGGGTAATGGGACCTGCTTTTGCATTTGACTATGATGCAAGAAGAGCTATGCAGGCTTTAGTTGAAAACGGCTATGTACACGGTATAATGGCGGGTAACGCTTTAGCTACTCACGATTTAGAAGCAGGCTTGCTTCATACAGCACTGGGTCAGGACATTTACACACAGCGCTCACAGCCAAACGGCCACTACAATCACCTTGACGTTATAAATAAAGTAAGACGAAGCGGCTCAATCAAGCAGTTTGTTGAGGACTACAATATAGATAACGGAATTATGTATGGCTGCGTAAAGAATGATGTTCCATTCGTATTAACAGGCTCAATTCGTGACGACGGACCTCTGCCTGAAGTAATCGGAGATGCATATAAAAGCCAGAGCGCTATGAGAAATATGGTAAAGGAAGGTACTACAGTAATTTGCCTTGCTACAATGCTCCATACAATAGCAACCGGTAATATGACTCCCTGCTTTAAAACTGAGGAAAACGGCAGCGTTCGTCCCGTGTTTATCTATACAGTTGATATAGATGAATTTGTTGTAAATAAGCTTCTTGACCGAGGCAGCTTAACCGCAACCACAATGGTTACGAACGTTCAGGATTTTATCTGCATAGTCGCTAAGGGTCTTGGATTAATTAAATAAAATTATACTCCGAGTCTCAGAATTCGGAGTTTTTTGTTTACTATAGTATTGTGTTGTGATAAAATTAAAAAAAGGAGTGATTTTATGGTGAAAAATGAATTTGGCTTTGAAGCGTACAGCGAATTTATGGAGAGTGACGGGGTAAAGCTTTATACAGTAGTAGTTAAACCCAATAAGGACGGTAAATTCCCCGTTATATTAATGCGAAGCCCATACGTTGACGAATGTGAAAATATGCCTGAGGATGAGCTTTTAAACAGACATCTTGAAGGAAAAAGAAATTTCCTTGAAGCAGGCTTTGCTGTAGTTGACCAGCATTGCCGCGGCAGAGGAAAAAGTGAAGGTGTGTTCGTGCCCTTTGTTGATGAAAGAAAGGACGGCTTAGCCCTTCAAGCGTGGGTGAGAGAGCAGGAGTTTTATAACGGTGAAATATATCTATACGGCGGCAGCTATACAAGCGCCGTCCATTTGGCAACAGCTCCTTTTGCCGATGATATCAAGGGCGCAGTGCTTGAAGTTATGACAACAGAGCTTTATTGCGCAGCTTTCAGAAATGAAATATATAAAGTAGGACTTTTCGGCATCTGGTTTGAAGGTAATTATAAGAATAAACAAATAAGAAATAAAAATATTAATATTGAAAATTTCCTTACTTTACCTTTTGAAAATTATCCTGAAAAGGTATTTCACGAAAAAAGTGAAAGTGTTATGGATATAATTCGTAATTACAAAGAAAATAGTACTTTCTGGTCCTATTCATCTCCTCATGGTGCTTACAGTGGCCTTTTAAATAATAACAGAGCAAAAATATTATTCACTACAGGCTGGTACGATATTTTTGTTGGCGGAATGCTTAAAATGTACGAAAATATGGATAATGAAGCTAAAAACAGCGTAGCTTTAACTATTTGCCCTTACGACCACAGTATGCACGTAAATAGTCACCCAATGCCTCTTAAAGACGGTATGCTCAGGGAGTATTTAGGAACTGACTATGTATTAGCTTGGCTCAATGCAGTTAAGGATAATAAAAAGCTTCCATTGGAAACAGGTAAAATCACCTACTATGAAACCTTTAATGAAAAATGGGCAGTAGGCGATATGAAAGAAAGCGGCGAGCAGCTGAAGCTTAATTTCGGTAAAGGTACGGAAAAATACCTGTACGACCCATTGAATCCCGTTACTTCTTTTAAAGGCGGATTATCCCACAATTTCGGAAGTACCGCATATCAGGAAGCTTTACCCGAAAGAAACGACGTAATAACAGTTTATTCCGAAGAATTTAATGAAGATATTCTTATTAAAGGCAAAATCGAGCTTAAACTTGCAGTTAAATCAAATTGTGAGGATACTGCCTTCTATATAAGACTGTACGTAAAGAAAAAGGAAGGGGACTATGCTTTCAGAGACGATATTATGCCCATTTCCTATCAAAACGAAAATTATATCCCGGGAGAAACAGAATATCTTAATTTTAGTTTAGAGCCTATTTCAATACTTATTAAGAAGGGTGAAAAAATAAGGATGGATATTTCTTCCTCAGCTTTCCCACAGTTTTTACCCCATACAAACCAAAAAGGTGACTATTACAAAATAAAAGAAGCTAAAATTGCAGTAAATGAAGTAGTATTCAGCGAAACTGAATTAATTTTGCCAATTTCAAAAAAATAATATAATATTACTTGCAACTTTCTGTTTGTTGTGATAGAATAGTGAAAACGAAAAAGGGGGAAGATATATGGAACTTAAAACATTTTTTGACCCGAAATTCGGTGAAAAAGCTCACCAGGATACTATCCTTGCAGGGCCTGTGTTACCTAAGGGCCTTGAAGCTCCTTTCGAGCACGCTTGGGGTTACCTTGACAAGGAAGGCGAAATGGAATACCATAAGCATTATAAGGAGGAAATTTATTTCTTCTTTAAAGGTGAAGGTTTTGTAAGAATAGACGGCGAGGAAATTCCCGTGGTACCCGGGGATGTGGTACGTGTACCTCCCGACGCTATGCACACTGTAGTTAACAGAAAACCTCAGGAGCTTTTATGGGCGGCTTTGTGGTGGCCTACTAAAGAATAATGAATACGGCTTGTACCAAGTGCCTCTGTGGAGCTTGGTATATAGCCGTTTTTGAATTTTTTTGAGAAATCTTGCAAAAAAGCTCTCAAAAGAAAACAAAAATTAATTTATGAAAGGCGAAGCAATGAATTTGGTTAAGGACTTTACCGTAAAGGGTAGATACGGATGTCACTGTCAGGGTATTGCCATTGACAAGGAAAGAAAATATATGTATTTCTCTTTCACCACTGAGCTTGTGAAGACCGATATGGAAGGAAACGTAGTCGCCTCCTGCAAAGGATTGGTGGGACACTTAGGCTGTATCGCAATGAATTATCAGGAGAATAAAGTATACGGCTCCCTTGAATTCAAGCACGACAGCATCGGTAAAGGTATATTAAAGCAGCTTGGTATTAATGATGAAATTGAGAATGGCTTTTACATCGTTATATTTGATTGCGATAAATTAACTGAAATCGGGATGGATGCCGAAAAGGACGGAGTTATGAAGGCTTCACACCTTCACGAGGTTCTTTCCGATTATAAGCAGGATGGACACAAGTACGGCTGCAGCGGTATTGACGGTGTTACAATTGCACCTGCAATAGGAAACAAAGATGGCGACAACTACCTTTATGTAGCTTACGGCATTTACAGCGACGGCGAAAGAAACGATAACGATAATCAGGTAATACTTAAGTATGATATTAAGGAGCTTAACAGGTATTCAGCACCTTTAAATCAGCAAAGTATGCATAAAAACGGTCCTCAGAATTACCTTGATAAATATTTCCTTTTCACAGGTAATACCAATTGGGGAATTCAAAACCTTGAATATGACCCCTTTAGAAACGTCATAATGGCGGCTGTGTACAAAGGAGGCAAACCGCAGTATCCTAACTATGATATGTTCTTTATAGATATGGAAACTGAACCCCTTTATACCGAAATTGAGGGTATAAATGAAAAAGGAATGAAGATATTCCTTAAGGACCTTTTTAATGAAAATATTAAAACACCCGGCTCTAATTTCCCCTTAGGTTCAACAGGTATGATTTCATTGGGCGAAGGACTTTACTATTTCTCGGATGATTTTAAGGATGAAACGGGCCACTGCTCTACTGTAAGGCTTTATAAGGCTTGCAGTAACAGGGAGGGCTTCGAGATATTTTAAGAAAAAAGAAATATTATGTTGAATAACACAGTCTGCTGTGATATTATTTTAAAACCAGTTATTTATTAAGGAGGTATAAATATGGAAACCTTAAAATTCTGTATGAAGCATGCAAAGAAATACATGTTCAGTTTGTTTCTTTTGCAGCTTGTAAGTTTTTCCATCTTGACAATCGACCTTTTAATACCTATTCTTTCAGGTATGCTCTTAAACTACATCATTAAGGGCGAAGCTGTTAAACCGGGTGACGGAGGAATATTCTCTTTTATTCTTTCCGGTGAATACGGTGAGGTTCAGACCTTTGAGCTGTTCTTCAATATTGCAGCATTGTTCCTTGGTTTGATTGCTTTAAGGCTTATTCTTCTCTATGTAAGAGATTGCAACAGAGAAAGAGTGGGTATCAAGCTTGAAAACGATTTACGTCACCTTACTTTCAAAAAGCTTTTGGAGCTTGACAGTAAAACTGTTTCCGAGTATAACAGCGGTGAGCTTTTACAGATAATGGCAAGTGACGTTTTGATGTTCAAGTCACTTGTAAGCACAGTAATTCCCAATATGCTTGACCAGGTATTCGTGCTTATATTTGCTACCTATATGCTTTCAACCATCAACGCTTACTTTATCTTCGTTCCCGTTTGCTTGCTTCCCTTCCTTATTTACTCGCTTATCAGCTTCAGAAAGAAGATAAGAGAGAGCTGGAGAAATATCCGTGACAGCCATAGTGAAATGAACCTGACTGTTAAGGAAAATATTGAAGCTTTAAGAATAGTCCGTTCCTTTACAAACGAGGAGCTTGAAAAAGAGAAGTTTAATAAGAGTAACCAGACTGTTAAAAATAACCACTTCTATCAGATCGATCTTTCTGCTAAATTCGGTGTTGTTCTGGGTACAATCCGCCAGATAGCTTACATAAGTACAATAGCTATAGGTGCGCTGCTTGTTATTAACGGTCATATGCTTGTTGGTTATATTGCCACCTGCTCCACCTATGTTATTATGATAATGGACCATATAACCAATATCAATAACTATATCTTCCAGATGCAGCAGCAGATAGTATCAGGCGCAAAGATGAAGCATTTCGTTGAGCGCGGTACTAAAATCCCCGATAAGGAAAACAGCACTCTCACTATTGAAAATCCTCACCTTAAGCTTACAAACGTTTCTATGGAGCTTGACGGTAAGAAGGTGCTTAAGAATATTGACCTTGACATCCCCTACGGCAAAAAGGTTGGTATCGTAGGCGGCACAGGTGCAGGTAAATCTGTATTATTAAAGAGCTTCGTACGTATTCACGATTTTAATACAGGTTCATTTACCATTAACGACGTTTCCGCTAAGGAATACAGCTTAAAAACACTTCGCGGTATTTATTCCTACGTATTCCAGGACGTTTTCCTTTTCAGTAACACTATTGAATCCAACATCGCTTACGGTGACCCTGAAATAGACGACGAATACGTATTCAAAGCAGCAAAGGACGCCCAGGCACACGACTTTATTACAGCTTTGTCTGACGGATATCAGACAATAGTAGGTGAAAGAGGTCTTGGTATTTCAGGCGGACAGAAGCAGCGTGTATCCATAGCCCGTGCCCTTTTAAAGAATGCTCCCATTCTTATATTTGACGACTCCACAAGTGCCCTTGACGTTAATACGGAAAGAAAGCTTCTTGAAACAATCAATAAAGAATATTCCGACAAAACTGTAATTATCACAGCCCACAGAATGACCTCCGTAGTAGATTGTGACGAAATAATCTACATGAAGGAAGGCGTTATTACAGAGCGCGGTACCTTCCAGGAGCTTATGGCTCTCGGCGGAGATTTTGCAGAAGTATATAACGTTCAGCAGGCACAAAGAGCTGCCGTAGCTGATTTCAGCAATGCGAAAGGAGGCGAGAACTAATGGCAAAGCGTAATACCTATTTCCAGGATGAAGTAGCTGAAAGAAAAATTGATATGAAGCTTATTGCCCGTGTTCTTCGCTACATTATCCCTCACAAGAAAACATTCCTGCTTATTGGCTTATTGATGCTTCTTGTTTCCATAGTTGCATTAATTCCGCCCCTTGTAATCAAGGAAATTACTGACGTGGTAATACCCAACAAGGACCATGCACAGCTCGTTTATATGGTGCTTTCAATGATTGCTTTGGCTGTTCTTGAAATAACCATCGGCTATTTCCAGCAAAGAATAATGGGTAAAACCGGTCACACAATTATCTCTACAATCAGAGAAACCATTTTCTACAAGCTTCAGGAATTACCCTTTGACTATTTCGACAACATCCCCAACGGTAAAATCGTTGTAAGAGTTACAGACTACATCAACGGTCTTGCAGATTTCTTCAGCAACAGCATTATGACCTTTACAATTTATCTTGTAAAGATAATTATTGTCACAATAT
>JAGBID010000092.1 GCA_017935165.1 Clostridia bacterium | reverse complement strand
GGCTTAGTGATTATGCGCTCTTTATGGCTATAAAGGACAGCTATGCAGGATTAAGCTTTATTAATTGGGACGAAAAACTGAAATACCGTCTGCCCGACGCTCTCAATGAATTTGAAAAGACACATAAAGAAGAAATACTTTTTTACGAAATAACGCAATTTCTATTTTACAGACAGTTTTTTAAATTGAAAAGCTATGCTGCTTCTATGGGGATTAAGCTCATAGGAGATATACCGTTTTATGTCTCCTTTGAAAGCGCAGATGTATGGTCAAATCCCGACTGCTTTAAGTTAGGCAGAGATATGACCCCCGTACTCGTAGCAGGAGTTCCACCCGATATATTTTCTAAAGACGGTCAGCTTTGGGGAAATCCTATTTACGATTGGGATTTTCAAAAAAAGAATAATTTTTTATGGTGGCAAAATCGCCTTGCGCATAATGCCAAGCTGTATGACACCATACGCATTGACCATTTCAGAGCCTTTGCCGATTATTATACAGTACCCTTTGGCTCTAAGACTGCTAAAAACGGCAAATGGGAAAAGGGCGTTGGTATTAATTTCTGGAATCGCGTAAAGCCTGCTATAAGCCATGCTCATATAATAGCAGAGGATTTGGGCGGTGAAACTGATGAAGTGCGGCAACTGATATCAGATACCGGCTTTCCTGATATGAAAGTAATGCAATTCGCCTTCGATTCAGATTTAAAAGACCCGTTTTTACCTAAAAATTTCAATAAAAACTGTGTTTGCTATACCGGCACTCACGATAACGACACCACCCTTGGTTGGTATAATAAAGCCACGAAAAAAGAAAAACTCATTTTTGAAAAAACCGTTCCTCAAGACAAAAGCGGCTCACCTGTTTTAAGCCTTATAGCCTACGGTATGAAATCAAAGGCGAGAATAGTGATAATTCCCCTGCAGGACTATCTGGAGCTTGACTCCGACTGCCGAATTAATACCCCAGGCACCGAAAAAGGCAACTGGCAATGGAGATTTGAAAAAGAGGATATAACCGATAGTCTTGAAGCCTTGGTATTACGTCTTTCAAAAGGCAGAAACGGATAAATTCCAATTTAGCTGTGTAAATTAAATAAACTTTGTAGGGGAGGGTTTCAATGCCCTCCCGCAAAAAAATCACTAATTAGCGGGCAGGCACAGAGACCTGCCCCTACAATATTCTTTTAATATTTATCACCGATAAACTTTAATTCTGTTTGCTGTTTGACAAAGCATTTAGCTTATGATATACTAATAGTTAATATTTGGGAGAGAATTCCCCACAAAAATCATAAGCTCCTCAGGAGGAAGAAAAAATGCTGGATATTAAATTTATATGTGATAATCCCGAATTGGTAAAGGAAAACATTAAACGCAAGTTTAAGGACAGTAAATTACCGTTGGTTGATGAGGTTATTGCACTTTACACCGAAAAATGTGCCGCTAACACAAAGGCAAATGACCTTCGTGCTAACAGAAATAAGGTAAGTAAGCAGATTGGTATGCTTATGGGTCAGGGCAAGCGTGAAGAGGCTGAAGAAATGAAGCGCCTTGTAAATGAGCAGGCAGCTGAGCTTAAAGCATTAGAGGAAAAAGAGGCTGAGCTTTCCAAAAAGGTTTTGGAAATTCAGATGAAAATACCTAACATTGTTGACGAGAGCGTTCCTGTTGGCCGTGACGACAGCGAAAATGTTGAAGTTGAGCAGTTCGGTGAAAAAACTGTACCCGAATTTGAAATCCCTTATCATACCGATATTATGGCAGCTTTTGAAGGTATTGATAAGGAAGCCGCAGGAAAGGTTGCAGGCGAAGGCTTCTATTATCTTATGGGTGATATTGCCCGTCTTCACTCTGCTGTACTTTCTTATGCACGTGACTTTATGATAGACAAGGGCTTTACCTACTGTATTCCTCCCTTTATGATTAGAAGTAATGTTGTAACAGGCGTTATGAGCTTTGAAGAGATGGATGCTATGATGTATAAAATTGAGGGCGAGGACCTTTATCTCATAGGCACCTCTGAGCACTCAATGATAGGCAAATTCATTGATACTATCACACCCGAAGAAAAGCTCCCCTTAACACTCACAAGCTACTCTCCCTGCTTCCGCAAAGAAAAAGGTGCTCACGGTATTGAGGAACGTGGTATTTACCGTATACATCAGTTTGAAAAGCAGGAAATGATAGTTATCTGTAAACCTGAGGAGAGTATGGACTGGTTCCATAAGATGTGGAGCTATTCTGTTGAATTGTTCAGAAGCCTTGATATTCCTGTAAGAACTCTTGAATGCTGCACAGGTGACCTTGCAGACCTTAAAGTTAAATCCTATGATGTTGAGGCCTGGAGCCCCAAACAGCAAAAATATTTTGAGGTTTGCTCCTGCTCTAACCTTGGTGATGCTCAGGCCCGCCGCTTAGGTATTAAGGTTAAGGGTGAGGACGGTAAAAAATATTTGGCTCACACCCTAAATAACACTGTTGTGGCTCCTCCAAGAATGTTAATCGCATTCCTTGAAAACAACCTTAATTTTGACGGCGAGAAATACAGCATTTCTATCCCCGAAGCGCTCCGTCCCTATATGGGCGGCAAAACCGTTATTGAAAGTAAATAATACAAATAAAGAAATAATCCCGATGGATTTTGAGAATCCATCGGGATTATTTTAATTTTTAATTATTTGCGAAACCAAATTATAATCATTGGTGAGAATGGTATCCATTCCCATTTCCAAAAGCTCTTTAGCCTCACTTACATCATCTGACCAAAAAACATTGCAGATTATACCGTTAGCATGAGCTTTATCAATCATTTCCTTATTAAAATAAGGCTTAAAGAACTGCACCTTTTCGGCTCCAAGCTCAATTGCTCGGTCCACAATAGCCCAGTTACGGTCGAAATTATGGCCCACACAAACAGGTATATTCGGGGCATATTCCTTAAACTGCTTAATATGTAAATCAGGCTCTAACATAAAGTAAACATATTTTTCACAATCGTATTTTTTCACAAGAGCCACAATCTTTTCCATTAATTCCTGCGGATAAGGCTCTGTAAATGACAAAGACTTTATATGTACATTCATTATAACCTGACCTGCAAATTTCTTTAAAATCTGCTCAAAGGTTACTATTTTGAGTCCTGCAAATTTACCACCGAATTTACTGCCGAAATCAAGTTTCTCAAGTTCTTCTAAGGTGTGCTCATAAATTTTGCCCGTGCCGTTGCTTACTCTGTCAAGAGTAGCATCATGGCAGGAAACTATTTCGCCATCCTTAGTGGGCCATAAATCAAACTCAATTTCTTCAGCTCCCAAGGCTATTGCAGCGCCGAAAGCAGGCATACTGTTTTCGGGGGCTACTGTATTAAAGCCTCTGTGAGCGCAAATTCTCGGATAAGACATTAAAGAGTCGTTCTTTATTACAGCACTTCCGCCATTTCGGTATTGCCAAGGCTTTCTGCCAAACTCTATATACTCATAATGCGGAGCATCAGGGTTACCAAATCCTGCAGGCTTTAAATACTTTTTGTTGGGGTCGAACTCTGCTTCTGCCTTGCCGAATTTACCACGCATATTGCAAAGCACCTTACCCTCTGGTGCTACTATCATACTTGCTCCGCAGATGGTTGACTCTTCGCTGAAGCTTACCGAAGAACGGATAACATATGTATTAGTGTTATATGCTAAAAATCTGCACATAGTTTCAATTGCTTCGTGGCTGTCACTTCTCTGCAAGGAGCAACCGATAATAATATCAAGGTCTTTTCTTGCAATATTGGCAAAAGCCTCGTAAAAATAGAAGTCATAGCAGGTGAGAAAACCGTAACGAAGACCGTCAATCTCAAGCACATAAGGCTCAGAAAATTCAAATGTGTAATCACTGTCAAGCTTTAAAACATTAAGCTCCAAGGGAGGCAAATGCTTTTTGAAATATTTACCTACCAGCTCACCCTTTTTATTATAGCAATAGGTGGTGTTTCTGTAGCCTGTAGGCTCTAATGACAATGCGTTAACAAACACATTTGACTCACAACGCTTAGCAGTTTCAACACACTTATCAAGCAAAATATCTATATATTTATCGTGATAAAACAGAGTTTCCTCCAATGTAGAAGTAGCACAAGGTACATCGCTGTATTCAGGCAGAACAATGATATCTGCACTGCTGTCGCAAAGGTCCAACTGCTTTAGTTTAAAATCAAAATATTCGTCCGAAAAACTGACATCATTAGAATATGGGGGCTGAATAATAACCGCTTTCATTTTTATCCCTTTCTCCAAACCATTTTATTAACAACACCTGTGTAGCTTTGAATAAGCTTCACAACCTTTGTTGAAACATTTTCCTCCACATAGTCAGGTACAGGTATTCCATAGTCGCCATTTTCATTCGCAAGAATTGCTGTATCAACTGCCTGCAAAAGGCTGTTCTCATCAATACCTGCCAAAATAAAGCAAGCCTTGTCAAGCGCCTCAGGTCTTTCGGTTGAAGTTCTGATACAAACTGCGGGGAAAGGCTTTCCTACACTTGTAAAGAAAGAGCTTTCCTCAGGCAAGGTTCCGCTGTCCGAAACCACAGCAAAAGCGTTCATCTGCAAGCAGTTATAATCGTGGAAGCCTAAAGGCTCATGCTGAATTACCCTGCTATCAAGCTTAAATCCGCTCTCCTCTAATCTTTTCCTTGAACGGGGGTGGCAGGAATAAAGAATAGGCATATCATATTTTTCAGCCATCTCATTGACCGCATTCATAAGACTTAAGAAATTTTCTTCATTATC
>JAGBID010000091.1 GCA_017935165.1 Clostridia bacterium | reverse complement strand
CCTGAAGATTTGATTGGAGAATATATAGGAACTGTAAGTAATGAGCAGCCTTTTACTGAGTTTAGCGGAAACGTGCAGGGCGATTATTATGAAGTGAAGGGTATGTCGCCGAAATACATATTGTTGTGTAAAAACAGTCAGACTTGCGATGTTTTTATCTCGTATTATAATGAGAGATTCCTTTTCGGCAGAGAATATTTTGAGGAAGTACTGAATTTTAAAGAAAATGCGGATGTTTTCTACTATTATAAAATTAACCCATCTGAAGAAGGTAACGCCTGCCCAATGTGGTACGATTACTGTCAAGTGAAAACAGAAGGGGAAAATACGGCAATAGAATTTTTAGATGCTATAAACAGTGCAAAATTTATTGAAATTAAGGATATTACTAAGGCACCCTTTAAAGATTCTGTTTGTATTTTAAACGTAATGAGTGAAGAAGGTTTGAACGTACCTATTCAGTTATTTGAAGGCGGATACGTATCCGGCGCACTTCCTTTATGTTATCAGAGAATAGACGAAGCGTTGTTTAATGAGTTTATAGAATTTCTGAAAGCTCAGGAAACTATAAAACAACCCTAACTATTAAAAAAGGATTGAGAATTATGAAAGAAAAGCGCAGGATTATTACCGTTATATTTATGCTTATTGTCTTCATAACGGTGCTTATTTCCGCTGACCTTTTAAACGTTCCTTCCGAATACCACGGTCTTTATAAGTATTCTCACTACCTTAAGTACCGCACTCCCAAAATCGAAGAGGATGAGGAAATAGGATTTCAAGTCTCTAAATTGATATATAAAAACAGGTATTATTACCATTTAAGTTCTTTAGATAAAAATACTGAGGCTCTTGGTTCTTTTATAGGTTCCTTTGAGCAAAATTACCCTCAAAGTTTCGACAGAAATAATGATTATATAGAGCTTGCCGGTTCCGGAGAAGGTAAAGTATATGAAGTGAAAGGCTATCCGTCTTCGCTTTTACTTATTAAAAAGGACAGTGAAGGGAATTCAGGTCTTTACGTCAGCCTTGATGATTTTGTTTTGAGAAGGGGTCAGGAGCTTTTTTGTGATCTTTTTCAAATTCCCAGCAAGCTTAAAGGCTTTGAAATAATAGGAGAGGAAGGAACTTACACCGCTACGGAAGAGGAAAGTAAGCTTCTTATGAAAGTTCTTGATAATATGTATTCTGAAAAGCTTAGGGAGTACGAGCATTCACATAAAGGTATAGGTTCTGTAAGGTTAATCCTTGAAAACGGCTTAAGCTTCACCATTTCATTTTACGGGGAGGGCTACGTTTATTTCAAAGGCTCAGTTGCAACCTGCCAGAAAATAGACAGCGAATTACTTAAAGAAGTTGCGGATATGTTTTATGAGAGAGAAAGAAAAGACGTAAGGGAAAGCAAGCTTGAAAACCTTAGGGAAACAGAATATCTCAGCCGTTATTTACCTTCCTATTTACCCGAGACTCTTCCTTTCCACCATGTGAATAAGGATAACAGATACAGTGATAAACAAGGTATAAGCGCTATGGAAGTGTATTTTACGAAAAGTCAGCTTGATAGTGAGCCTTACCTGGTAATAAGTCCGAAAGTACATACTTCCTTTGGCGGTTTAAAGGATTTTAAAAATAAATTCGAATTAAGTGAGCTCAGTGTAGAAAAAATTAAGGAAGCTGCGGCGGACGAAGCAGGCATCCCCTTATACGAATTTACAATAAGAGACGGCTATTACAGTATAGGTGTAATAAGTAAAAACATAAGCGCCGAAGAACTGTATAAAATATTAAGCTCTGTTGAGCCTTAGAAAGGAGTAATATGAAAAAGTTTAAGAATTTTTTAGGTAAGGTGCCAAGGTGGCTGAAGGTGGCGGTGCCTCTCGTACTGATAGCTTTTATAGCTGTTTTTGTGGTTATAGGTTCCATACCGAAAAGCTACCCCGAGGGCGCAATCGTGCAGGGAAGAAACGAGAGCTACGGTATTTATTATAATAACCGCGCTTTTGTAGAGTATTCCACCCTTGATAAGTTTGCCGAGCTTACCGAAAAGCGTATTGAGGTAACCAATAATTTCAATACCTACAGAGAAGAAAATTATTACAGCATAAAGGGGATTGACCCCGATTACGCCATTGTAAGAAGGAATGTTTACGCAGGACTTACCCTTTACCTTTCCCTTTCGGAAATTCCTCTTTTTAAGGGCGAGGATATTTACGAGGATATTTTCCACATCAGCGAAAACACAGAAAATTACTGCTACTTAAAGGTAAAGCCAGGCAGGTACGGCGGATATGATTATTACCGCTTAAAGGGTGAGCTTAATGACGTGTTCAGGGAGTTTTTCGATTATATAAATCAGGCGGATTTCTTTTACAAAAGTGACGTAGAGGAAATGAAGGACATAGCCCTTGAAAGTAACCCCTACTACATAGAGGCGGAATTTGAAAATAAATTTATTTACGGCGTAAGGCTCTACGAGGGCGGCTATATTATTCCTTGCGGCGCAGGGGATATCTGCCAGAAAATTCCCGAGGAAATGTATGATAAGCTTAAAAGCATTATGGATAACACGGAAAATGGTGAGTTTATCGATAACACAAGGGAGAATTATCAAGAAAAGAGTCTTGATGAGTTTGATAATTTAGGAGAGCTTGAAAAATTCGTACCTGCGTATATTCCCGAAAAGGCTTACGTTTTCGGCAGAGGATTGATTGACGTTAATTTTGAAATCGATTCGTTGCACGTTTACTACAGTTATGATAAGGAAACGGGTGAAGTAAACGGAGCAGGTGAGATTTCTTTGGTATATGAAGCTGTTTCCGGTAATAACTACCGCGTAATGATAGATAAGGACAGTTTCAAAAGTTATTGGAAAAGTAAAACCCTTGTAAAGCCTGAAGATTTTACGGAGGAATGGCTCCTTGAAAATTACGAAGATACCTATCTTATCCATGCAGGCAGCGATAAGGAGCACCGCTATTACCATTATTATTTTACCGTTGATTTTGAAGGCTTCTACGTGACGGTGTATTCCCACAAGGTGGAACCTGAGGATATTTACAAAATAGTAAAATCAATCAATACGGGAAATTGATATATACTTACGTTTATTTTTGTGGTAAAATCAGCTTAATAAACTGAAAGGAAATGAATTTATGTTTGTAATCGGAATTGCAGGCGGCAGCGCCTCGGGAAAATCTACCTTTACGGAAAGGTTAATAAAGGAGCTTGGCGATTTAAAGGTGGAGACTATACATATGGACAGCTTCTTTAAAAAGCGCGAAGAAAGACCTTACGTGAAATCCCACCTGAACGGCAAATATTACGTGGACGATAACTGTCCCGACACTATTTATTTTGACGAGTACCGCAAGCGTTTTAACGAGCTCAGGGAAAGCGGAGCGGATGTGCTTATTACCGAGGGACTTTTAACCTTGTGGGACGAAGAAACAAGGGATAAAATCGATATGAAGATTTTCGTTGACTGCCGTAGCGACGAAAGACTTATAAGGAGAATCAACCGCAACGTAAAATACGGTCAGAAGTACGAGGACATTACGGACGTGTTTATCAATATGGTGCGTTTCCGCCACGACCAGTATGTGGAGCCTACCAAATGGACGGCGGATTTAATTGTGAACGGTTCTCAAAACACGGATATGGTTCTTGAAATGGTTGTTGAAAAGGTTAAAAGAAGCCTGAAAGCATAAATTACGTTTATATAAAACAAAAAATCCTGAGTAACAGCTACTCAGGATTAATTTTTATTTACCTTTTAAAAGTCTTAAAGCCTGCTTGTGGAATTTCTGGAAATATATTACTATAAGTCCTTTTAAAGCCTTGTCGTAAATTACGAACACAAGGTTTGCAAGAAGGAGAAGAATAAAAGGAGCGAATGGGGCAAATACTCCCAAGCCTTCAATAGTCTCAAAGGGAATGCCCAGCAAATAAATGGTAAGGAAAAATTCGCTTACTGCTGCCGCATTAAAAATAAGGAGCTTAAGCACCATTTTCAAGGCTTCGTTTTTAAACTTATCGAAAAGTCCGTAAACCACAGGGTAGTAACCGAAGAACAGAATGTAAATTAAAAGAGCTTCCTTGTCGGTTACAATTAAAAAGGAAAGTATGCTTACTGCGGCAAAACCTGCCACACCCCATTTAACGCCCAACTCAGCTACTATGGGAATAAGCAGGCATCCTGCCAAAGCGGGCATAGCTATGGTGGCAGATGGAATTATGCCGCCTAAGAACATTATCACTAAGGAAAGCGCGCACAGCACTCCCGTGAAAGCCATTTTAGAACTTTGTTTCATTTTAATCCCTCAAACTTAACAGCAGGAAATTAAATCGCCGCCCATACATTCACAGCAGCAGTCTGCGCAGATAAGGCCCTGGCACAGGTCACAGGAGTTACAGCCTGTACCGACGGACATATTGGGATTATAGCCGCCCCGGTAACCGCTTCGCTGGTGCATAGATTGGTTATAAGCATTTCTGTATTCAGGGTTTTCGGGGTCCATTTGTGTAGCACGGAAAAAATGCTCCTTGGCTTCCTCCAGCCAGCCGCGTCTGTAAAGCACGCTGCCCTTTAAGAAATACCACTCGGCATCCCTTGATTCTGCAGGCACACCGTTTAATATCTGGTCTGCATCTGCAATTCTGCCTGCGTTTATGAAGCTTCTTACGTCCTGATAACCTGAAGCGGTGTTGTAGCCGCCGTAATTGTTCTGATTGCCGTAGCCGTAACCGCCGTAGGTGTTTTGGTAGCCGCCGTAAGAATTGTTTGTCTGCTTGTTTTGTTTGCGCATGGCAACAATGGAGTCGTAAGCCTCGTTGATCTCCTTCATCTTTTCGTCAGCAAGCTCAGCTAAAGGACTGTCCGCATACTGGTCGGGATGGTATTTTTTTGCAAGAGCGCGGTAAGCGTCCTTGATTTCTTCGTCTGTTGCAGTTTGTGATACGCCTAAAACCTTATAAGGGTCTTTCATTTCATTTCTCCTGATATATATTAATGTTTTTCTTTTTTATCTTCTTTTTTGCGCTGTTTCTTTGTTACGTGCAGGAATATTATTTCCCTTTGCATCTCGGGAAGTCCCAAGCTTATTATATTATTGATTATACCGCTATACCTGCCATTATTCAAGAGGTTTAAAGCAGGCAGCATCATAGAAATATTTCCGTTTAAAGCGGCGTTACATTCGTTTTCTATAAAGCTTCGCTTTTCCTCAGGAATGGTTTCTGAATTTTCAAGGGAAAACTTTTTAATAAGAGGGTTAAAGCTCTTATTTTTAAGGTCGTCCTCCAAATCGTCAGCGGCGTCCATGGTGTAAATCCATCTGCCTAAAAAGTAAGCAATGGTACCAAGGACAGTTTTGTTCATATCATCGCTTGCAAGGTCCATACAGATTTCCCTGAGCATATTGGCAGTAGGCTCACAGCAGGCATCAAGGTGCATATTGTTTTTTTCAGCTTCCGCCTGACTTTGGAGCATTTTGTTTATTGCCTCATCTATAAAGGGGAAGTCCTCTGCCGCTTTTTTGTAAGCTTTGCTGCATAGCGACTTTAATAATTTATAGGCTATTTTCTTTGCACCTTTTTCATCAAACAGGTTATCCTTAAGCTTACCGTAGCTCATTATAACGGTAAGGGCTGCAGCTTTCTTATAAATATCTTCCTTTTCGAAAATATAGGTGCATTTTTTTAAGGGATTAAAAATACATTTCCCGTGGTTTGCACATTTATTCTCTTCCTTAAAGCCTTCATTTAAGGAGAGCAGGACGTAAAAGGTTAAATCAAAGCTTAGAAAGAAGCTCTGAAGTCTGCCGTAATTCTTGCTTATAGCCTTGCAAAGGGTGCAGTAAACAGCCTTATACTCGTCATATTCATTTACTTTAAGCTCACCTTTTAAAGGCCTTACGTACCCGAACATAGCTTGTTTATTCCTTTTTGATTTCTTATTAATATAATACAATAGTTTAATAAAAATATGTTTAACACATTGTGAATTTTTTAAATTTTTGTCAGCGATGAAACTTAAACAAAATGTCTTTTGTTTAAGTTAAAAAGCTTATTTGCAAGGAAAGCTGCCGGACGTATACTTAATAATAAGGCGCTTTTGGCATTTTATGCAAATAAGGGCAGTGTTTACACATAATATTTAATAAAACGAACAAAAATCTTGACAAATCAGGCGTATGATTATAAAATTAGATGTGGAATGCATTTGTTTTACTTCGGCGCTTATATTGCGGAAAAAGTACCGAGGTGTTACCATAAATTGCATATATAGGGATTAACGCACCCGCACACTTAATTGAATTTAAAACTTTAGAAAAAGAAAAGAGAAAAGGAGGTGCCCAATGGGTCCTGATGTAAATTTACTGGTTGCTGTTATTATTGCCATAGCAGCAGCAGCGGCTTCAGGCGCAGCGCTTTTCTTTGTTGGTGTCAACCACAGAAAGAAAATTGCCGAAGCTGCAATAGGCTCTGCAGAGCAGGAAGCTGAGAAAATCGTAACCGAGGCTAAGGCTCAGGCTGAAAGACGTAAGAAGGAAGCAGTTCTTGAAGGTAAGGACGAAATCCTGAAGCTTAAGAATGAATCTGACCGCGAACTTAACGAACGCCGCAAGGAAGTACAGCGCCAGGAAAGAAGAATTCTTCAGAAAGAAGAAAATCTCGATAAAAAAATGGAAAACCTTGAGCACAAGGAAAACCAGGTCGATCAGAAGAACAAGAAAGCAGAAGCTACTTTAGCTGAAGCTGAAAGAATTAAGAACAGCCAGCTTGAAATACTTGAAAAATTAAGCGGTTTTACAAGTGAGCAGGCTAAGGCTTATCTTTTAGAAACACTTGAAAACGATCGTGCCCACGAAAAGGCAGTAAAGATAATGGAGTTTGAGCAGCAGACTAAGGAAGATTCCGACAAAATTGCTCGCGAAATTATTTCCCTTGCTATTCAGCGCTGTGCAGCTGACCACGTTTCCGAAGCTGTTATCAGTGTTGTACCCCTTCCCAATGACGAGATGAAGGGTAGAATTATCGGTCGTGAGGGTAGAAATATCCGTGCTATCGAAACTTTAACAGGTGTTGATTTAATTATTGATGATACTCCCGAGGCTATCACTCTTTCAAGCTTTGAGCCTGTAAGACGTGAGGTTGCAAGACTTGCTCTTGAAAAGCTTATTTCCGACGGTCGAATTCATCCCACAAGAATTGAAGAAACTGTTGAAAAGGCAAGAAAAGAAGTAGAGGCTACTATTAAGTCCGAAGGTGAAAGAGCTGTTATCTCAGCAGGTGTTAACGGCATCAATCACGAGCTTATCAAATTACTGGGACGTCTGCGTTATCGTACCAGTTACGGTCAGAATGTTCTTGACCACAGCCTTGAAGTTTCATACATAGCAGGTATGATGGCTTCCGAATTAGGCCTTGACCCCACAGTTGCAAGAAGAGCAGGTTTACTCCACGATATCGGTAAGTCCTTAGACCACGAAATCGAAGGCAGCCACGTTGATATCGGTGTGGACGTTGCTAAGAAGTATAAGGAAAGCGAAGCTGTTATCCATGCTATTGCCGCTCACCACGGTGACGTTGAAGCTAAAACAGTTATTGCTTGTATCGTTCAGGCAGCCGATGCTATTTCCGCCGCAAGACCCGGCGCAAGAAAGGAAAAGCTTGAAAGCTACATCAAGCGCCTTGAAAAGCTTGAGGAGATTACAGCATCCTTCGAAGGTGTTGAGAGATGCTACGCTGTTCAGGCAGGTAGAGAGGTTCGTGTACTTGTTAAACCCGAGGTTATCGATGACGACAAGATGACACTTCTCGCCCGTGAGATTTGCCAGAAGATCGAGGACGAAATGAGTTACCCCGGTCAGATCAAGGTAAATATGATCCGTGAAAGCAGAGCAGTTGACTACGCTAAATAATTATTAAAACATAAGGGAGAGTGATTTCGAAAGAAATTACCCTCCCTTTAAATTTAATTGAATTTATAAAATCTTGTAGGGGACGGCGCCCACGACGTCCCGTAAGCCTCATCGAAATCTCGCGGACCGCCAATGGCAGCCTCTACAATGTAATCTTAAACTCTCCACTTTGTAGGGGACGGCAATTTTGACGTCCCTTTAAGGTTCAGGTAAGGTTAATAAAAACGCATCGTAGGGACAGATTTTACACCTGTCCGTTTGGCGTAAGCCAACGATAACCTTGCCATTATCTCACGGACAACCAATGGTTGCCCCTACAATGGTGGTTAGTCATTCACCGCGGCATGAAAAGTTTAAAAGGCTTCTCCTTAAACTTTACTTACTTTTTATTATAGTGTAAATACTCGTTTTTCGGTTTTAAATTTTTAAATAAATTTTTTAAATCAATGCAATCAAAATGCATTTTGCCACACTTATATAGTGAAAGGAGTTGAAAATATGACTGAAATCAATGAATCTGTAAGTAAGCTTATGGAAGAATATTCGAAGGAGTTTATGGGCAAAGTGTTTTACTTTGCACTTAAAAAGACGGGCAGCGAAGCGGAGGCGGAAAATTTATGCTCCGAGATTACCCTGAATATATTCCTTCAGCTTAAAAAGGGCAACATCCCTATGAACTTCACTTCCTGGGTATGGAAAATTGCAAGAAACCGCTATGCAAAATGGGCGGAAGAAAAGCATAAGCGCGCGTCCTACTTAGAAAGTGAGGATATCGGGGATATGGACGTAGTTTCGAAGGAGCTTACACCTGAGGAAAGATTCCTTAAAAATGAAGAGTTTTCACTTTTAAGGCGTGAACTTTCCTTTATTTCCTCCGACTACAGAAACATAGTGCTTGCCTATTACATTGAAAACAGAACTGTTTCGGACATTGCAAACTCCTTAAATTTACCTAAGGGCACGGTGGAGAGCAAGCTTTTCCGTGCAAGAAAAATTTTGAAAGAAGGTATGAGTATGGCAAGAGAATTTGGTAAATTAAGTTACAGCCCCGAGAAAATAGGCTTTAGTATGAACGGTAAGTTTGGTAGTTACGGCGAACCATGGAATTATTTAAACAGGCTTCTGTGCGTAAATATCATGCTGGCAGCCTACAGAAATCCATCAACAGCCGAGGAGCTTGCTATGGAGGTGGGGGTTGCACTTCCTTATATGGAGGATGAGCTTAAGGCGCTTGTGAATTCCACCTTGATGCGAAAGAAGGGCAATAAGTACGAAACCGCCATATACATTACAAGCGCCGAGGCGCAGGATAAAGTGGGCGCCCATTTAATAGGTATGGCACCTGAGCTTTATAAGGCGGTAAGAGATATACTTGAATTTGAGCTTGGGTGCTGTAAGGAACATTTCTCTGAAATTTACATCGGTACCGATATTGAATGCGCAAAATGGACTTTGATCTTATTGCTTACCGATAAGCTTGCAAGGGAAGTGGAAAATAAGTTCTGCGAACACCGCGCTACGGTTCGACCCAACGGCGGTGAGTGGGACTTAAGCGGCCATGAACGCTATGAAGGCGACAGATTTGAATATATCGGTCTGCACGGCTGTCAGGATATGCCCAAGGGAGCGGAAAAAGTTGATTTCGGTATGTATAAGTTATACGTACGTGAAATTTACAGGAAGGTTCCCGATTATCTCTCTTACGTTGAAGTAAAAACCTTGAAAGCCTTAGCTTTTGATGAAACAGCGGACGTAAATGACGACGTGATATTAAGCCTTTATGAACGCGGTTTTGTAAGAAAAACAGAAGAAGGCTATGAACCTTTATTCCTTATTATTAAGGAAAATAATAAAAAGCCTATGAGTGACTCTCAGCAGGCAGAGTATAAAAAGTTATGGGACAAGGCTATAGGTCTCTTTGAGCGTCAGTATGTATTTGGCAGGGAGATTTGCCTTAAAGAAGTGCCCGAGGTTTTGAAAAACGACAAACGCGCGATAGATATTGCAGTAGAAACGGCGTCAAACTTCCGCGGTGCAGTTATTACAGAAGCCGAGAAAGACGGATATTTGAAATATGACCCCGAAAACATTATGACGGGTGTTTATATGGTCTTATAAAACAAAAAAGGAAGGGCATAAACCCTTCCTTAATTTTTTATATTATTACTGAGTTCTGCCGATTGCAATTGCCTTCTTGTTGAAGTCAAGCATAGCAGCCTTCTTGGGAGGAATGCACTTTAAAAGAGCCTTTTCGATTGTCTCTTCCTCACAGAAGGGGCACTCCTTGTAAAGCTTACCTAAAAGGATGATGTTGGCAAGACCCTTTAAGCCGTTTTCCTCAGCAAGCTTTGTTGCGGGTACGTAGAATACCCTAACGTCGTCTCTTTCTACCTTTTTGTCGATTAAGTAGCTGTCGATAATTACGATGCCGCCCTCTTCAACCTCGTCGATGAACTTCTCAAGTGAAGGAAGGTTCATAGCGATGAGAACGTTGGGGTTGGTGACAAGGGGTGAACCGATGGGAGTATCGGAAATACATACGGAGCAGTTAGCTGTACCGCCGCGCATTTCAGGACCGTAAGAAGGAAGCCAGGAGATTTCCTTGTTGTCAATAAGACCTGCATAAGCTGCTACCTTGCCGGAGAAGAGTATGCCCTGACCGCCGAAGCCTGCAAAAACAATGTTTAAATCCTGCATTATTCCTTATCTCCTTTCATATTGTCGCGCTTGTCAGCATCCTTATATACGCCTAAGGGGTAGTAAGGAATCATATTGTCGCGAAGCCACTGAAGTGCATCCACGGGAGAAAGACCCCAGTTTGTGGGACAAGTGGAAAGAACTTCAACAATGCTGTAGCCCTTGCCTTCAATCTGGTTCTGGAAAGCCTTCTTGATAGCTGCCTTTGCAATTTTAACGTTCTTAACGCTGTCAACTGTAACTCTCTGTGCTAAAGCAACACCGTCAAGTGTAGAAAGCATTTCGCAAACTCTTACGGGGAAGCCTGCGCTGTTAACGTCACGGCCGTAAGGAGTTGTCTGAGTGATCTGGTTGGGGAGGGATGTGGGAGCCATCTGGCCGCCTGTCATACCGTAAATTGCGTTGTTGATAAAGATAACTGTAATGTTTTCGCCACGTGTTGCAGCGTGAACTGTTTCAGCTGTACCGATAGCGGCCAAGTCGCCGTCGCCCTGATATGTGAAGATAACGCCATCGGGAAGTGCACGGCGTAAACCTGTTGCAACTGCCTGAGCTCTGCCGTGAGGTGCCTGAACCATATCACAGCCGAAATAATTGTAGGACATAACGCTGCAGCCAACGGAAGCTACACCAACAGCCTTGCCCTCAACACCTAATTCATCCAAAACCTCAGCAACAAGGCGGTGTACAATACCGTGTGTGCAGCCGGGGCAGTAGTGTAAAGGTGCATCAGTAAGAGCATGGGGTTTCTTAAATACTACATCCATGATATATACCTGTTAAAAATTAACTTATCCTTTCGTAAATTTGCGGAAATTAAGCCATAAGTCTTTCGATTTCAGCTAAAATCTCCTTAGGAGTGGGGATAATACCGCCTGTTCTGCCGTAGAAGTGTACGGGGAGCTTCTGCTCGCAGGCAAGCTTAACGTCGTCAACCATCTGACCCATGCTCATCTCAACTGTAAGTAAAGCCTTTGCGTGGGAAGCTGCGCGCTTGATTGCATCTGTGGGGAAGGGCCAGAGTGTAATGGGACGGATTAAGCCGACCTTTAAGCCTTTTTCTCTTGCCTTATTTACAGCGCCCTTAGCTACACGGCTGCTTGCGCCGTAAGCAACTAAAATAAGCTCTGCATCCTCTGTTAAATATTCTTCAGCCATCTGCTCGTTTTTCTTGATGGTTTCGTATCTTTCATATCTTTCCTTAACAAGGTTTTCAAGAGCATTGGGTGTAAGGTAAAGGGAGTTAACAATGTTGTGCTCTCTTTCGCCCTTATGACCACAGGATGCCCAAGGCTTTGCGATGGGTTCCTTTTCGCTCTTTTCGGGAAGAACAACGGGTTCCATCATCTGACCAAGCATACCGTCAGCTAAAATCATAGCGGGCATACGGTACTTGTCAGCCATATCAAATGCGCCCTGAACTAAGTCAACCATTTCCTGAACTGTGGAGGGAGCAAATACAAGAACCTGGAAGTCGCCGTGGCCAAGTGCCTTTGTTGCCTGCCAGTAGTCAGCCTGAGAGGGCTGGATACCGCCAAGTCCGGGACCGCCACGCTGAACGTTGATGATAAGTGCAGGTAAATCGGAGCCTGCCATATAGGAAATACCTTCACCCTTAAGGCTGATACCGGGGGAAGATGAGCTTGTCATAGCTCTTACGCCTGCAGCGGATGCGCCAAGGACCATATTGATAGCTGCAATTTCAGACTCAGCCTGTAAGTATGTACCGCCGATTTTGGGCATACGCTTTGCCATATATGCTGCAAGCTCTGTCTGAGGAGTAATGGGGTAACCGAAGAAATGGTGGCAGCCTGCCTGAATAGCAGCTTCTGCCAAGGCTTCATTGCCTTTCATTAAAACTTTATCTGCCATTTTTAATTTTCCTTTCAAGAAATCTCTTATCTGTTATTTGTAGACAGTAATTGCTGTATCAGGGCACATAGTAGCGCAGAAGGCGCAGCCGATACAAGCGTTTTCATCAGTAAGCTCAGCAGGGTGGTAGCCCTTAGCGTTAATCTTACTTTTTGATAAAGCGATGATCTTCTTGGGACAGGTGTTAACACAAAGTGCACAGCCCTTACATACGTTTTCATCAACAATTATCTTTGCCATTTAATTTCATCTGCCTTTCTAAAAATATCAATGCTATATTACCTTCTTAAGGAGGCTTTTATTCTTCTGCTTCCCAGGGGAAGAGGACAAGCCTTTTTATTTTCCTGAAGCCTTCGGGTACTTCCTTTTCGCCTAAGGCAAAGTCGGTAACTGTGCTGTATAGTAAAGGTAAATTTGCAATTTCACTTACCTTTTTTGCAAAACTCAAAGAACCTAAGGAATTTTCTAAAGTGCTGTCCACACCTAAGTGGGTGTTATTTACAATAGCCTTTGCTTTAAGCCTTGAAGCTGCCTCAATTTCACGGAGTAAAATAAGTGCATCCGAAGGTTCGCGGGATAAAACACGGTTTTCGTTTATGACGTAAATCATATCATAGCCTTTTTCTTCTAAGGATTTACTAATGGTACCAAGGGCTATGGCGCCTGCATCGTCACCGCTTGCATCAATGAATACGTCGGTATTTTCCTTTGAAAATATGCTGTAAATTCTGGGTGAAAGAGTGGGAGTGTCCAGGGTTGTATTTGCAAAGCTGGGAGTAATAAGTTCTATGCCGTAATTTTCAAGGAGCTTACTGTATTCGCTGCTTCTGAAATAGGGGTTAACTATATCAATATCAACTACAGTAACGTTCCTTTCGGGATTGCTTAATTTTTTTTCGATGGCTAAATTTAAACATAAGTTAGTTTTGCCGCAGCCGTAATGACCGCATATTACAGTATAAGTGTTGTTCATAAAGTCACCTACTTTCCCATATTATAACATAAAAATTATTTTACAATTATACCACATTAAAGTGTAAAGTTCAATCATTTAGAAAAAATAAAAATGTATAAATTTTATTAGATATGAATAGAATAAACTGTGTTTTGTTTACAGTTAATTTACCTTGAGTTTAAAAATCCCTCCGTTTTTATTCATAAATAAGAGGTATACTTCAAACATAATCCACTGCCGCAGCCGTTTGTAAAATGCTGCAGCTTAAATAAGCGGCTATGGCAGACCAAAATTAAGCCTTCGGGCATTACATATATAAATAATAAGGCTTCCTTTGGGTATAATATCACCGAAATAAATTTTGGAGATATTATATGAAAAATAAAAACTTAAGGCTTTACGCTTCTTTCCTTACAGTAACCATAGCTTTTCTTGTTTTAATCGGTTTAAGTATCGCTGCAAGAAATGAAGAGAGAGTTTCTTTGGAGGCTTCCGTATTTAACGGAGATGACGGTTATAAGGAAACGGAAAAAACATTACCCGAATATCTTGTACCTATGGGCACGGTATTCGGGATTAAGCTTTATACCGAGGGGGTTATTGTCTCGGCAATAGAAAATATAAGCACAAAAAGCGGTGCTTTTTCCCCTGCATTTGATGCGGGCATAAGGGCAGGGGACTTTATAATTGAAGCTGAGGGCGAGTTTATTGACAATAATAAGGAGCTTTCAGCCTTGATTAAAAATGACGAGGACGGAAAAATAGAGCTTTTAGTTAAGCGCGACGGCGGTTTTTTCAAAACTCAGCTTGATTTGATTAAATATGAGGGCAGCTACAAAGCGGGAATGTGGATTCGTGACAGCGCCGCAGGTATAGGTACACTTACCTACTATAACCCCGATACAGGAGAATTTGGCGGTTTAGGTCACGGAATATGCGACGTTGAAGCAGGCAAGGTTATGACGGTTAAGGAAGGTCAGCCTGAGAATATCGTAATAAGCGATATAGTTAAGGGCGAAAGCGGTGTGCCCGGAAGGCTTTCCGGATATTTTGCAGGTGAAGGCCCTTTAGGCGAGATAAGTAAAAACTGCGAGACGGGAATTTACGGCAAGCTTAATTTTATTCCCGAAGGTGAAAAAATGAAGCTGTTAAAAAAGGAGGAAATTTCCGTCGGCAAGGCGGAAATAATCTGTACCGTTGATAATTCTGCCCCCGTCAGCTACGATATTGAAATAGTTGAAATCGTAAACGACAGCCGTAAGGTAAAGAATATGGTAATTAAAATTACGGACGAGTACCTTTTAAATAAAACAGGCGGCATAATTCAGGGGCTTTCGGGTAGCCCTATAATTCAGAATGGCAAGCTTGCAGGCGCCGTGACCCACGTTTTTCTTGATAACCCCCAAATGGGCTACGGAATCTTCATCGAAAATATGCTGGAAGCGGCAGAATAAAGTTAAGGCAGAGGCTATGTGCTTTTGCCTTTTTTCTTTTTATATGTTATAATGGTTTCAAGAAAAATTATACATATCGGTTGGAATAGCTTATGGAAGTTAAACTGAGAATTGCAGAAAAGAAGGATTTTTCCGAAATAAACAGGCTTTTTATTTTAATGCTGCAGAGTATTTATAATAATAAGGACGTAAAAGGCTATGGGGAAAACGACCTTGATTACTACTTTGAGGGTAGTGAAAACAGAATTTATCTTGCGGAAATCGGCGGTAATGTTGCAGCCTTCCTTTCCGTGGAGCTTCACAGAGAGGAAGAAACCTTCATTTACTATGATGATTTCAGCGTTGAGGAAAATTACCGAAACAAAGGCATAGGCTCTTTATTAATGAAGGAGGCGGAAAACTATGCTGAATGCAAAGGGATAAATAAAATAGTTCTTCACGCTGAAAAGAGCAATAAGAAGGCTATAGGTTTTTATGAAAAGCGCGGTTTTACTCTCCTTCGTGATGAGGGTTCAAGAATAGCGATGATTAAGTATTTGTAAGCAAAAGGCTCGCGTTGAGGCGCACTCCGCAAGGAAGTGCGCCTCAGTTATATTCGCCTGACGGCGAGTTATATTGCTTCGCAGTTATATTTGGCTTTTGCCAAGTTATATTGTCCTTCGGACAGTTTATACGGCGAATATAATATAACGAAAGCCGCAAGGCTTTCATATAACTTGACTGCAGGTCAAATATCACTGCAAACTTTTAGTTTGCAATATCACTTTACATGCCGAAAAAGATATTCTTGATTTTCTTTATGTATTTACTGTTTTCAAAGTATGTAACCCACTATGGCACTTTCACCAATTGAAAGTGTCATTTTTTCTTTATATAGAAAAACGGAGACTACTTCTTTATGAAGTGTCTCGCGTTGAGGGCTTTTTTTATTTTACCATAATAAAAATAAATGTTGTAATTGTTAGAAATATGTTATATACTATAGGGGAATAAGAAAGTAAGGGAAAAGAAAATGAATTCAAGGCAGCAGGATATACTGAAACTAACTGAAAAACACGGAGAGATAACAATAAAGGATTTATCAAGGCTATTGGGTGTAACGGAAATGACTATTCACCGTGACCTTGATTATCTTGAAGATAATAAACTGATACATAAAAAACGCGGTGCAGCTGTGTACCTTGAAAATAAAGAAGCCGCCAAGATAAGCTTTTATGCAGAGGAGAAGCGCATAATAGGTAAAAAAGCAGCTTCACTTTTAAAGGAAGGGCAGTCGGTAATATTTGATAACAGCACTACAGCTGCTGAATGTGCAAGATATCTTGACGATTCCTTGAAGCTTACGTGCTACACTACAAGTCTGGAAATTGCTGACATAATCGCAAGAAGCGGTAAGCATATACTTTACTGCAGCGGCGGGTATTATTTTCCTGACTCCCACGGCTTTGTAGGAAGTCACGCTGAAAGTTACGTAAGCAAAATAAAGGCAGACGTAGCTATAGTGGGTGCCAGCGGAATTTCACTTGAGAAAGGCATTACAAACCCTTACCCAATGCACAATAATTTGCAAAGGGCAATAATAAAGAGTGCAAAGGAATGTATTTTACTTGCAGACCACTCAAAGTTTGAAAGAATAGCTATGGAGGAAACCTGCTCACTTTCAGACATAAATACGGTTATTACGGACGATGGTGTTTCGCCCGAAATATTAGAAAAATATAAAAAACATATCAAAATTATTGTTGCAGGAGGTAAATAACAATGAAAAAGCTTATTACAGCGACGCGTGAATATCGCGAAAAGATGCTAAGTGATCCCTTTAGACCTACCTATCACTTTGCAATTATTGATGATGACGGCCGTCCCGGTGACCCTAACGGCGCATTTTTTGCTGACGGCGTTTATCACTTGATGTATCTCTATAGGAACAGTTCCACAAATGCTTTCCATTGGGGACATATTTCTTCTACCGATTTGCTTCATTGGTATCACCACAAGGACGCTATTGGCGGATATAAGGGTGACGGCGGATGCTTCTCGGGCGGTGCTTTTGTGGATGATGATAAAAGAGCTTACTTAACTTTCTGGAAGTTCAAATCTGTTGACGACAGTGACAACAGCGGTATAGCTATGGCTTACGCCGACCCGCCTTACGAAGATTGGTACAGAATGGAGCCTATTGCGGTTAACGCATCTTATTGGGGTGTTCTCGATATTGAAAGAAACGGCGAAGTTTTGCATTTAGGTAACGCCGACCCTTCAAATATTTGGAAAAGCGGTGATACTTACTATATGCAGCTTGGTAATCTGTGCGTTTTAAACGAGTACGGCAGAAACGAAAACAGCGAGGAAAAATATAAAGGCGACTGGACCGAGCTTTATAAGTCTAAGGACCTTAAAAATTGGGAATACGTGGACAGATTCTATCAGAATCCTCACCTTGATGAGGATTATCCCGATGCTACTGAGGATGATATGTGTCCATCCTTCCTCCCCTTATACGATAAGGCTGAGGGCGGAAGTTTTACAGGTAAATATTTACAGCTCTTTATAGCTCACAATAAGGGTACACAGTATTATATCGGTGAGCTTCAGGGTGAAAAATTTATTCCCGAAAATCACGGCAGAATGAGCTATAAGGATAATGCCTTCTTTGCGCCTGAGGCATTAATAGATGATAAAAATCGCCATATTATGTGGGCTTGGCTTCTTGATAATCTTTTGGATGATTTTGTCAAATTCGGTTGGAGCGGTGTTTACTCTTTCCCAAGAGTATTATGGCTTGAAAACGGATTGCTTAAAATGGCTCCTGCAAAAGAGCTTGATAATTTGCAGTATAATAAAATTATCCCTGAGGTTAAGGCTGATAACAGCGTAGAAATCAATAAGGGTCAGGCGTATAGGTTAAAAGCAACAGTTAATGCGGAAAATGACGAAAATATCGGTTTCAGCATTAAAGTTGACGGCGAAAACGGAGAATGCACAGATATTTATTACGATAAAATCAATAAAAAGCTTGTTTTTGAATCAAAACACAATAATCCTGTTTACAAGGAAAATTTGAAAAAGCGTGAGGAAATGCCTTTTACTTTAAACGAAAATGAGAATTTAGAGCTTGATATTTTCGTGGATAAGTCAGTTGTAGAGGTTTACGCCAACGAGCGCCAGGCTATATGCCGCCGCACATATCCTACTAATCCCGAAAAGGCTGTAGGTGTTAAGTTTATCGGAAATAAGGAAAATATACTTAAGCTTGAAGCTTATTCCATGGCTCCCGCAAATCCATATTAAATTATTTTGGTGTATAGGTTTTCCTATACACCTTTTATTTTTCAAGGTTTTGTGTTATTATAAAATAAAAGAGCAAGGAGCGAAAAATGGCTTACGGATATATTACAATAAGAAACGGCGAAAAGTACAGAATAAAAGGAATGCGAGTCTTCTTCAATGACCTTAAAAGCCTTAGCCTTATTGAAAAAGTAATTGACGAGGAAGGAAAAATACTTAATTTCCCCGGTATTGAAGAAGATGAAAGAATTGAAAAGGAAAGAAAAATCGGAAAAATTTTTGATGTAAGGTTCGAAGCTGTGTTTACTTTGCTTGAAAACGGCGAAACTTTAATGCGCTGGACAATTCAGCCTGACGGTTTTTATTGGATGGATAACGACGGCTTCGGCATTACAAATGATAAGCGCATAACTCTATACAGCACTATTGACGAAAACGGTAACTTCCTTCATAAATTCAGGCTTTATTCAATAGGCGACAAGATTTTTGAAAATTAATAAAATAAATGCTGTGAAGTGAATTTCACAGCATTTTTATTGTTTAACAAAACTTAAACATTTCTTAAATAACATTTAAATAAAGAAGTATTAAAATAGCAGTACAATAAAAGAAAGGAAATAAATATTATGAATGCAAACGATAAAGAATTTCTTGTAGAAAAAATCCGTACACAGTATATAGAAAAGGAACATAGCGAATTTGATGAGATCAAAAAGCTTGATAAAGAGGTGAAAACACCTGCAGTTTTATTCGCTTATATTTTCGGAAGTATTGGTGCAATTATAATGGGCAGCGGTATGAGCCTTGTTATGACCGATATAGGGGTGGTGCTTGGCATTACAAACGGACTTATCCCGGGAATTATTATTGGAGTTATCGGACTTTTGATGGTAGTAATAAATTATCCTGTCTATAATAAAATCCTTACAAAACACCGTAAAAAATATGCAGATAAAATCCTTGACCTTACAGAAAAAATAATGAAAAAGTAAAATGGAGCACAGTTCGAAAGAATTGTGCTTGATTTTATGTTTATACATATTTAAACAAAACTTTAACATTTCCCTGTTATACTGTATAATATAAGAAAGTTATTTTGGAGAAATGTGAAATGTTTAAGATATTGGTAGTTGAGGACGACAGAGATTTAAATAAAACCGTGTGTTCCTTTTTAAATAACAACGGCTTCGAGGCTACGGGGTGCTTAAATGCAAACGATGGCTACGATGCTTTGTACGAAAAGGTTTTCGATTTAATTGTTTCAGATATTATGATGCCCGGGGTGGGTGGCTATGAATTTGTCAAAACCGTCCGCGAATTTAACGAGAACATCCCCATCCTCTTTATGACTGCAAGGGACGACATCGCCTCCAAGCAGCGCGGCTTCAGAATAGGCGTTGACGATTATATGGTAAAACCAATTGACCTTGACGAATTATTCTTAAGAATAGGTGCGCTTTTAAGAAGGGCGAAAATAGCTTCTGACCGCAAGCTGGAAATAGGCAGCTTCGTAATGGATGCAGACGAGTACACAGCTTATTTAAAGGGTGAGGAGATAAGCTTAACCAACCGCGAGTTCGGCATTTTATATAAGCTGCTTTCTTACCCCAAAAAGACCTTCACAAGAACACAGCTGATGGACGAATTCTGGGATGCGGATTCTGAAACAGCTCCCAGGGCGGTGGACGTTTATATGACCAAGCTGAGAAGTAAATTATCTTCCTGCGAGGATTTCGAGATTAAAACAGTCCACGGTTTAGGCTACAAGGCGGTGATAAAGTGAAGGACAATGTTATAAAAAAGGTGCTTAAGTATTTAAACCATTATTTTGTGTTCTTTTTGCTGGTGGCTTTCGTTATCACCTGCTGTACCATGCTTTTCGTTTCTGTATTGGCAGACAGCCTTAACGTTGTGCTTACAGCTGAAAATATTAAAACTGCCGCTGTTATAACCTTCTGGAACGTGGCACTTTTGAGCCTTATTTTTTCAGTAATTGATACAATCAGGCGAAAAATAACCCTTGACCGCCACGTGAAAAGAATCAATCTGGCGGCTGAAAAAATCACAAAGGGCGATTTTAAAGTAAGGATAGCTAAGGAAAGGCGCTTTGCTTCCGACGGTTCCTTTGATAAAATTATTGATTGCTTCAATAAAATGGCGGAAGAATTAGGTGGGGTGGAGACCTTAAGGACGGACTTTATTGCCAACGTCT
>JAGBID010000090.1 GCA_017935165.1 Clostridia bacterium | reverse complement strand
GGGCTCACTGTATGCAGCAGTTCTTGCTGCGGAATAATCATTGTTACCGTAGGATGCTGTATTGCCGCCGTTATCACGCTTGGAATCAGCAAAGTTAACGTCATCTGCGACAATTTCAAAAGCCTTGCGCTTTGCACCGTTACTGTCTGTGTAAGTTCTTGTCTGAATAGAACCGTGAACAGCCATCATCTGACCTTTACGGAAATACTTGCAGATAAATTCAGCAGTATTGCGCCAAGCAACGATATCAATGAAATCAACCTGACGTTCAGCGCCGGATTTTACATAGGAACGGTCAACAGCCAGCGTGAAGCTTGTTACAGCTACATCGTTGGGAGTGTGTCTCAGTTCAGGGTCAGCAACAAGTCTGCCCATTACAACAGCTACATTCAACATAATTATGTTACACTCTCTTTCACTTAAACACTAAATTATTCAGCGTCAGCTGTGATAGCAGACTCTGTAGCGATAGCCTCTACGTCAACTGTCTTCTGAGCAGCTTTCTTAGCGGGCTTGTTTAAGAATCTGGGATCCTTCTTAACGATGATGGAACGGAGAACGTTTTCTTCGATCTTATATCTTCTGTCGAGTTCAGCTGTGAAATCAGCAGCGCTCTTGAAGTTGATAAGAGTGTAGAAAGCTTCTGTCTGCTTCTGGATGGGATATGCAAGTCTTCTCTTACCCCACTCGTCAACACTTTCAACTGTACCGTTCTCTGCGATAAGAGCCTTGTACTTTTCTACAACTGCTGTATTGCCTTCTTCACCAACTTTTGCAGAAACAACAATGACGGTCTCATAGGAATTAATAACATTTGCCATTTGTATTGCACCTCCTTCTGGTCTTTTCGGCCCCGCGAAACCTTACCGCGGAGCAAGGATTTATTATCTAATTTATGAAAGCCATAAATTAACAGATACATTATAGCATAAAAAAAGGGAAAGTCAAGAAGAATTTAAAAAATCTTCAAAACTTTCCTTTATCTTTATAATATCAAAAGAGGCAGGTATGTGAGTATCATATAGAATATCACAAATGCGAAGGTAACGTAAGTGTTAACACCGCCGCGCTCTATAACAAGTGCGTTGTAGCTTTCGTTTTCGGGAGCTTCTTCCTTAATTCTTTTAATGGTATTAACAGCGTGCTTGAAGTAAGCTCTGTTAGCAGTAAAGCCGCAAACAAGCATCAGAACAAACATAAGGAGGCCGGCAATAAGCGGGCAAGCAAGCAGTAAATAATTCTGGGGGTTTTCCTCAATTATTGAAGCTAAAGCCATCATTTGCTCGTAGCTGATTTCAGTTGCGGAGGAAAGGTCAATTCCTGCCTGCAGACACATACTGTTAAGTACAGGTGTGCTTACAAAAAAGCTTAAAAGTGTCTGAGCTATATATAAAAGTAATAAAACAGCTGTGTAAATTACACCCAACTTATACTGCTTTCTGTAAAGGAACCAAGGTCCGGAGAAAATAAAAGCAGAGAAATTAAATTTGCTTTTTCCGGTGTTTTTAATCTTGTTGAAAACAGGAATGTAGTACCTTGTGTTCTGCTGTACTATTTTACTTACCTCTCCGAAGGTGATATTGTCCTCAACTGTCTCCGTGGGGTTAACACCGCCCATAGGGTCAAAGAAAATGGGAGGCATACCGTAGAACATACCGCCGCCGAAGGGAGTCATAGGTCCGGGAATACCGCCTTCATCCTCGGGGGTGTTATTTATAGGCTCACGGTTTGCGTGGGTGTCAGGCTGACCAAGTAAGGGAGAGCCGCAGCGTGAGCAGAACAATGCACTGTGAGGATTTAAAACACCGCAATTCGGGCATTCCCTGTCCCTTATTTCATACTCAGTGCCTTTTGAATGGTTTTCAGGGGTTTCAGGCTTTGGCGGATGCCAGCTTTCGTTTTTATCGTGAAGCTCGTCAAAAATACATTTACCGTTTTTGTTGTAGCAATCTCTGTGGTATGGTGCACCGCAAACAGGGCACACCACTATATCGTCATCGGCTTTAAAAGCATCGCCGCAAACAGGGCATTTTAATCCGGTGTAATCCAGCATAGCTTGTTCCTTTCATACAGGTTCTTTTTTAGGTATTATATATTGTACTCCTAAATTTAAAAAAGAGCAAACGTTTTGATAATTATTTTCAGATAATTTACATTTTATTGTTAATATTCGCAAAAAATTAAAAAAATCGGCATTTTGCAACAGTTTTACCCACAATATTTTTATAATTTCTGTTAATCTCACTTGTTTACAAATTGGGCAAAGTTTGGTATAATAAATAAAATTTGCTTATTATGCCCTTTTGAATAGAGCATATATGAATGGATAACTTATTGCCTTTATTTTATTGAAAGAAGGAAATTATATGTTACAGTTTGAAGAATTGAAAAAGGCTCTTTCTCAGCAGGAAGAAGCCATCAAGGAATTAAAGGATGCTTTAGGTCTTGAAAGACTCAGAGAAGAAGTTGAAATGCTGGAGCACAAGGCTGCTGAGCCCGGCTTCTGGGATAATATGGAAAGCGCACAGAAGGTTTTACAGAAAACCTCCGCTTTAAAAGCTAAGGACGAGCAGTACACAAATCTTGTTGCCAAGGCTGAGGATTGCCTTGCTTTAATTGAAATGGGCGACGAAGCTGAGGACCTTTCCCTTTTACCCGATGCAGAAAACGAGATAAAGGAAATTACAGCCATTGTTGAAAATATGAAGCTTGCCACTCTCTTAACAGGTGAGTATGACAAGAAAAACGCCATTCTTACCTTCCACGCAGGTTCAGGCGGCACAGAAGCTCAGGACTGGGCTGAAATGCTTTTCAGAATGTATAACCGCTGGGGTGAAAGACACGGCTTTAAGGTTACAACCCTTGACTACCTTGACGGTGATGAAGCAGGCTTAAAGAGTGCTTCCATCCTTGTTGAAGGTGAAAACGCTTACGGCTACTTAAAGAGTGAGGCAGGCGTACACAGACTTGTACGTGTATCTCCCTTCGATGCTGCAGGCAGACGCCACACATCCTTCTCATCCTTGGAGGTTATGCCCGAAATTGACGAGGACCTCTCCGTTGAAATAAACCCCGACGACATCAAGATGGAAGTTTACAGAGCTTCAGGTGCAGGCGGTCAGAAGGTTAACAAAACTTCCTCCGCTGTTCGTCTTATTCATATCCCCACAGGCATAGTAGTTGCCTGCCAGGTTGAAAGAAGCCAGTACCAGAACCGTGATATGGCTATGAAAATGCTTATGAGTAAGCTTGTTGAAATCAAGGAGCGTGAGCACCTTGAGAAAATTTCCGACATCAAGGGTGACCAGAAGGAAATCACCTGGGGCAGCCAGATACGTTCCTACGTATTTATGCCTTACACCCTTGCAAAGGACCACAGAACAGGCTTTGAAAGCGGTAACATCAACGCTGTTATGGACGGCGATATTGACGGCTTTATCACAGCTTATTTAAAGGCTTTAAGCCAGGGCACACTTGGTAATCACGATTACGAGTAATCTTAAAAAGGTACGGTAAAAAATTAATGAAGGCTACTGTAAGAGCCATGTGCGAAAGCGATGCCGCAGCTTTCGACTATGAGTATACCCTTTCAGGGGAAGTAAAAAGCGGCGAGACATTTAATACGCTTTATGCAAGACAAAGGTTAAAAAAAGCCAACGTCTACGTGGCTGAGTTTGAAGGCAAGCTTTTAGGCTACGTTGTAGTTGCTTACGAATATACTTTAAGCGGCGAAGTGCTGGTGCATATCGAGGATATTTACGTGCTTCCTTTATTCAGAAAGTGCGGTGTAGGTAAATCCCTTCTTGATTATGCCGAACGCGAAATAATGCGCAGGTACGATAAAGCTCACGCCTCAATAGCTGTGGGAGCAGCCTACGGCGCGGCACAAAGGCTTTTTATAAGGAACGGCTATATGCCCGACGGTATGGGTGCAAGGTTCAACGGCAGAATTCTGCAGGACGGCGCTCAGGCTACCAACACAAGGGGCTTATGCTTAAAGTTCAGCAAAGAGCTTAAAAGCCTTGACAATAATAAAAATTATCACTGATAAAATAAACGGATTGACTCTTTCTTGGAGCCAATCCGTTTTGCATATTTACACAATATAATAAATGTTTTATAATATATACAGAAGCTTGAAAGGAGGAATTTAAATGAAAAAAATTATAATAATTACGTCCTCGGTGCTTGTTCTGATAATCGCACTTTCCTCCTTTTTGATCTGTAAGCAGTTAACAAAAACTGAAATTAAGCTTTTATACGGCTTTATAAAGAATGAAGGTTCTGCTGAGGCGAGTGTGAAAACTGACCTTAGCTTTGATTATTACGTAAGAAAAAGCACTGATGCAGTAACAGGCAGATATATGGGCTTTAAAGAAATAAACAGTACCATTACTGAATTTGAGTTTGAAGTCACCGAAAGTATTTATAAAAGTCACGAAATTACTGAAGGGAATATAGTTAAAATCAGGTGCGAAAGCGAAAACCTGAGTACCAATAAAAAATTCAGCGCGAAAACCTTTAAAGAGGGCGATGAATACCTGCTGGTTTTGTTAGGACTAAACAGGGAAAATGCAGAGGGAACAGCATACTACATAATGGGTGATATGATAATTAATACGGCTGATGTGAGCAGCGCCCGTTGGAGTTACGGTTTAATTGAAATAAGCGGAAATACTTCAAAAGAAGCACTTGTAAATAAAGTAAAAGAAATAGCGGAGAATAAAGGCTTTAATGAAGATAATCTTTACTGATTAAAAAAACGGAGAAGTGCTTATAACTTCTCCGTGTTTTATTTTATATCTTCTCTGCCCACATAGCGGCGGCTTCAACCCATTTTGCGATGGTTTCCTGGGAATATTTTTCGTTTCCGCACTTTGTAATATCGTTACCAAGGGCAACTCCGTGGGGTGCATCGGGGTAAACGTGAAGCTCAAATTCCCTCTTGTTTTTAGCCAAAGCATCGGCAAGGCAAAGGGAATGGCGGATGTTTACTACCTGGTCGTTAGATGTGTGCATAATAAATATAGGCGCAGTTTTCTCGTCTACGTTTTCTTCAATGCTGACTTCAATTTTTCTTTCCGCTCCGGGATTATCTTCACCGAGTAAATTACGGAAAGAGCCTATATGTGAAAATTCCTTTATACCGCTTATAACGGGGTAAATAAGCATTGAGCCTGCAGGCTTATTGTAGCCGTAAGGCATATCAACAGCATCGTAAACTTCCTTTTTGTGCCACATGGTAGCCACACAGCCTGAAAGATGTCCGCCGGCGGAGAAACCTACGGTGAAAACCTTCTCGGGGTCAATTCCGTATTCCTCAGCGTTATCCTTAATATGCTTGATGGCTAAGGATGCTTCAATAAGCTGTTCAGGGTAAAACCTCTTACCGTTTACGGAGTAGTGAAGCACGAAGGATGCAAAGCCGTAGGGGAGAAAAGCTAAGGCAATAGGCTCGCCTTCACGGTCGGAGCAAACAGTGCCGTAGCCGCCGCCGGGAATAACAAGCAAAGCTTTGCGCTTGTAGCCGCCTACCTTATCGGGTGCAATAACCTCTAAAAATACGTCGGGGTCATTTTCTCTTAAGTAAATCTTATTGTAAATCATATTTATCCTTCTTTCGATTAGAATTTAGTTTAATTTGTGTGTTTTTCTGTAATCACTGGGAGAAATACCGCAGTTTAATTTATAAATTCGTGAGAAGTAGGCAGCATCGTAAAAGCCTACCTTCACGGCAATTTCGCTTATTGAAAGGTTGCTTGTGTTTAACAGCATAGTCGCCTTGCTCATCCTTAAGTCGTTAATATATTTAATGGCGCTTGTGCCGGTAACTTCTTTAAAAACATGAGAAAAGCGCGAGGTGCTGAACCTGCAAAGGGAAGAAAGTGTAGCAAGACTGATATTCTCGCTGTAGTGGTTGTCAATATACTGAAGCGCAGGTACTAAGTCAGCTGTGGCAGCGTTCAGACTTTTGTAATTTTCGGGATGGTCGGGGTTAACACAGTCCATTATAAGGCTATATAAAAATGCCCTTAAAAGATTTTCCTTATAAGGGGTAAATTCATCACCGTTATTTTTATAATCCTCTGCTAAAAGCAGGAATAATTTAACAGCAGGTAAATCAGTATTGTTAATATGGTTAATGAAGAAGGGGATGGTGTCCTTTTCAAACTTCTCCATATTTTCCTGAAATACGGAGTAGACGGAAGGGTGATTTAAGTTCAGCATCATAAGGTGGTAAACGGGATTATCACCTTCTTTGAAAATATCTGTGTTGTGGTATTCGTAGGGGTTGATGATAACGAAATCATTTTCCTTGGTTAAAAAGCAGTCAGAGCCGCAGTTGATTTCCGCTCCGCCTTTTAAAAAGAACTTAATTTCCAGCTCCTCGTGCCATAGAGGTATCTGGAGCACATCGTTTTCACTGAGCTGTTCTT
>JAGBID010000089.1 GCA_017935165.1 Clostridia bacterium | reverse complement strand
TCTTATACCGCCGCCAACCGTAAAAGGAATAAAGATATTGCTTGCAACCTTGGAGACAATGTCCTTAACTATTCCTCTTGAGTCGCTGGAAGCTGTTATATCCAGAAGAACAAGCTCGTCGGCGCCGTTTCTGTCATATTCGATTGCTGCTTCAACAGGGTCGCCTGCGTCCCTTAAGCCTACGAAATTGGTACCCTTAACAACTCTGCCATCCTTTAAATCAAGGCAGGGAATGATTCTTTTTGCGTACATTTATTTACCCTCCCCTATCATATTGACAAAGTTTGTTAAAATCTTTATGCCTGCCTTACCGCTTTTTTCAGGATGGAACTGGCAAGCCCTGAGGTTATTTTTATGAACGGAGGCATGGATTGTAACACCGTATTCAGCGGTTGTACTTACAATATCCTCCTCGCTTTTTAAATAATAAGAGTGAACAAAATATACGTAGGAGCCATCATCTAAACCTTCGAAAAGGTCGCCATTCTCCTTAAAGCTAAGGGAATTCCAGCCCATATGGGGAATTTTAAGACCTTCTGCCGAGGGAATTCTTACTATTTTACCCTTTAAAATACCAAGTCCTTCAACACCCACAGATTCCTCGCTGGATTCAAAAAGAATCTGCAACCCGAGGCAGATTCCCAAAAAGGGCTTGCCGCTTTTCACAAAATCCTTTATGGGTGTTTCCAAATTTCTTTTTCTTATATTGTCCATTGCATCGCCGAAGGAACCAACACCGGGTAAAACTGCGGCATCGGCATTTTTTAACACTTCGGGATCACTTGTAATTACTGTTTCGGTACCGATATACTCGAAAGCTTTTCTTACGCTTTCGATATTACCTGCACCGTAATCAATTATTGCTATCATATTCTTTCCATTTCTCCTAAAAGGGATAAATTAATTTTCTGTTTTTGCCCATCCCATAGAACGGTTTACTGCCTTATGCCACTTCCAGATAATGTTTTCGGCATTTTCTATGTCACCGTCAGGCTCAAAGGTTGTGTTAACCTTCCAAATAGCTTTTAACTCCTCGGTATTTTCCCATACACCTGTTGCAAGACCTGCCAGCATGGCTGCACCAAGGGCTGTTGTTTCAAGACACATAGGTCTTAAAACCTTGCGGTTAATTAAGTTTGCCTGGCACTGCATTAAGAAACGGCTGCGGCTTGCACCGCCGTCAACTCTTAATTCCTTTAATTTAACTCCTGAATCCTCACCCATTGCATCGAAAAGGTCGTAGCTTTCGCAGGCAATACTTTCAAGCACTGCACGGCAGATGTGCGCCTTGGTGGTACCCCTTGTAATACCTAAGATACTGCCCCTTGCATACATATCCCAGTAAGGTGCACCGAGACCTGTGAAAGCAGGCACAAACATAGCACCTAAAGTATCAGGCACTGTTTCAGCAAGTGCATCACATTCCTGAGGTGATTCAATAAGCCTTAATTCGTCACGAAGCCACTTAATGGCGGAGCCTGCGTTAAAGGCGCTGCCCTCAAGAGCATAAGTAACCTTATCACCGATTTTCCAACCGATGGTTGTGATCAGACCTTTTTTGGAAAGGACAGGTTTATCGCCTGTATTCATAAGCACGAAGCAGCCTGTACCGTAGGTGTTTTTAGCCATACCCTCTTCAAAGCAGCACTGACCAAACAAAGCAGCATGCTGGTCGCCTGCAATACCTGCTATGGGGATTTCTCTGCCGAATACCTCGGCACTTGCCATACCCACAACTTCGCTGGAGGAAACTACTGTAGGTAAGGAATCTATATCCACACCCATTTCGTTTAAAAGGGTTTCGTCCCATTTTAAATTGTTTATATCAAAAAGCATGGTTCTTGATGCGTTTGATACATCAGTTACAAAGGTCTTGCCTTCCGTTAATGAGTAGATAAGCCAGGTATCCACAGTACCAAAGCAAAGGCGCTTTTCGTCGGAAAGCTTTTTAACTTCAGGTACGTTTTCAAGCATCCACTTCATTTTTGTACCTGAGAAATAAGGGTCAATTAAAAGACCGGTAGTTTTCTTTATGTACTCCTCAAGGCCTTTATTTTTAAGCTGCTCACAAATTTCTGCTGTGCGGCGGCACTGCCAGACAATGGCGTTACAAACGGGAATGCCCGACACTTTATCCCAAGCGACAACTGTTTCGCGCTGGTTTGTAATACCTATGGCGGCAATATCCTCATAGCTTATTCCTGCCTCCTGCACAGCCTGGCGCATTGCATAGAGCTGTGTTTCCAATATTTCAACAGGGTCGTGCTCAACGTAGCCCGGCTTTGGGTAAAACTGTGTAAACTCCTTCTGGCTGATACCTACAATACCGCCTAAAGTATTAAAAACTATTGCGCGTGAGCTTGTTGTGCCCTGGTCAAGAGAAAGAATGTACTTACCTGTTTTCATAGTTTTATCCCCTTATTTTCTGAATATATTAAATATTTTTTCTACAAAATCCCACACTTCGCTTTTAGCGTGGCTGTTTATTACCTTGTACTCAGTAAGCCATTTCGGGTCGATGTACTCAAGTATTGCCTGAGGGTACTGGTAACTTTCAAGAGGGCGCTGTGTTTTTAAGTTTTCTAATATTGAGGTAAATTTTCTTACCGAAACTTCGTTACAGTCAGGACGAAGCTTTGTAAAATCGCCCTGCTTTGTAAATTTGTAGCAATACATAAAATCCGCCCACACGCCGTACTCAGTAAGCTTCACTTTCTCGTCAGGGACGTTTAAAGTAAGCTTTACGCTGGAGGAAACTCTGCCGTGGGTATTTTGCTTCCTGCCCTTTACAACCGTGAATATGGGGCAATCACATTTTAAATCAAGCATCTTTATAAGTGCGCCGTACTCGCCTTTAAAGGAGATGCTGGGGTATGCTTTATAAATTTCATTGGCCTTTAAAATATCCAAAACCTGTTTTGACTGGTATGTTTCTAAAATCACTTTTCTATTTTCCTAACTTTATTTTACTATTTTACTTTCGGGGTAATTTTCGGGATGGCTGACTGCATTCTGATACAGGAAATCGTCCATTTTACCAAGCTTATTGGGACGGATAAGATATCTTTTTAAAATATCCTCCTCGTTTTTTATGCCTGTTGTGCCGTAGAAATTTTCTGCTATGGCACCTGCAATGCAGGCAACTGTGTCCGCGTCACAGTTAAGGGACAGGACGTTTCGCACGGTGCTTTCGTAGCTGTCGCCCTCAAGGAAGCACCTGATAACAATGGGCATTGTAGCCATTGCGGAGGAATCGAATTTAGAGAAGGGACGGTATATAACTAAAGGTACGTCCGTCTGATATTTATGGTTTTTACTGAAATACTCTTTTATTTCTTTTTTGGAGGCGCCGCTTTTTGCCATATGAACAGCGCCGGCTGCAGCTACCGCCGCCTTATGACCCTCGGGATGGTCGTGAGTACAAACTGCACTTTCCTTGGCAATTTCCTCCACTTCCTTTAAGCTTTTGAAATGCTCACCTATAAAACTGACACGCATAGCGGCGCCGTTACCGTAGCTGCCGTAAGGCTTTCTAATGCCGCTGTCAAGCCAGTTTAAAAACATATTGCCGTAGCCTGCCTTTTTATAACGCCTGCCAAACATTGCATAGGCTCGTTCAAAAGATATGCCGTGCAGAACCGCATACTTTGTGGCTACCGTCAGGACTGTATCGTCCGTGTACATACATTTATTGGTGAAAAGCTCCGCTTTTTCGTGGTCAAAATCTTTTGGCCGTGAAAATTCAACCTGAGAACCTATTATGTCACCGAGAATTGCTCCGTACATTTCTACCCTACCCTTTTTCTTTATCCTATAATGATATCATTTTTCCTTTTATAATTCAAGACTTTACTTAATTATAAGCATAACGGGACAGTGGTCGCTGCCCATTACTTCGGGAAGGATTAAGCTATCCTCCAAGCATTCTTCAAAATTGTCGCTGACTATAAAATAGTCTATACGCCAGCCTACGTTATTGGCTCTTGCATTAGAGCGGTAGCTCCACCAGGAGTAGGCATTTTCTTTTTCGGGGTAGAAATAACGGAAGGTATCAATAAAACCTTCAGAGAGAAGCTCGGTCATTTTGCCTCTTTCCTCGTAGGAGTAGCCGGGATTGCCGATATTCTGCTTTGGATTTTTAAGGTCAATGGGCTTGTGTGCAACGTTCAAATCGCCGCAAAGGATAACAGGCTTTATTTCCTTAAGCTTTTTTAAGTGGTTTCGTAAATCGTCCTCAAACTGCATTCTGTAGTCGATTCTTTTAAGCTCAGGCTGGGCGTTGGGAGTATAGCAGCACACAAGGTAGAAGTTTTCATACTCTGCTATTATAAGCCTTCCCTCGTCCGTATGGTTTTCTATATTATATGTAACGCTTATTGGCTCAGTTTTAGTGAATATAGCTGTACCTGAGTAGCCTTTCTTTTCAGCTGAGTTCCAATATTCGTAATAGCCTTCGAAGTTGAAATTTGCCTGCTCTTTCTGCATTTTTGTTTCCTGCACACAAATAATATCAGGATTTTCGCTTTCCAAAAATTCCTTAAAGCCTTTGTTCATACAGGCACGAAGGCCGTTAACGTTCCAAGAGATGATTTTCATATATTATTTTCCTTTATTTTTACTTAAACGTTTGATTTTTCTTATTATACTTGATATACTGTTATTTAGCAAATTTTTCTTTAAAAAGGAGGAGCTTTGCGCAGCAAGGCTTATTGAGTATGGCTAAAAATCCTATTGTTACATTTGAAACAAACTGCGGTGTTATGAAGGCTGAGCTTTACCCCGAGATTGCCCCCAACACTGTAAATAACTTTATCTCCCTTATCAAGAAGGGCTTTTACGACGGTGTTGAATTCCACCGCGTTATCCCTCACTTTGTAATTCAGGGCGGTGACCCAACAGGTACAGGTGCAGGCGGCCCCGGCTATAAGATTAAGGGTGAATTTTCTTCCAACGGCTTTAAGAATGATTTAAAGCACACTAAGGGCGTTCTTTCCATGGCAAGAACAATGGTAAAGGACTCAGCAGGCAGCCAGTTCTTTATTATGGTTGACGATGCTCCCCACCTTGACGGCGACTACGCCGCTTTCGGTAAGCTTACTGAAGGTTATGACGTAGCTGACGACATTGTAAAGGCATCCGCAAGAACTTTTGTTGGTATGACAAAGGTAACTGTTGAGACCTTTGGTGTTGACTATGCTGAGCCCGTAAAGTGCTAAAATTTAATTATTCCACGGTATCAAGAATATGCGGCAAGGTTTTTACGGCTTTGCCGCTTATTTTTATTGCATTTTTAAAGCTTTCGGCTGCTTTATTTAATTTATTTTCATCGTTTCCGTAAATTACGGCTATTGTATCCCCGATATTTACGAAGGAGGGAGTTTTCTTATAAAGGATAATACCTGCGGAAGTGTCGATTACATCCTCCTTGGTTTCCCTGCCCGCACCTGCTTCACAGGCGGCTATACCGATTGTTTCGGCGTTCATTTCGGTAATATAGCCATCTTTTTCGGCTTTTATTTCTACGGAATACTTTGTTTTGGGGAACTTTTCTGTATTTTCTATATAGAAAGGATCGCCGCCCTGAGCTTTTACCATTTCAATAAGCTTTTTAAGGGCGCTGCCGTTTTTAATAGCTTCCCTTGCTTTTATTTCGGCTTCCTCCAAGGATTCAGATTTTTCGCCTAAATATATCATTCGTGAGGCAAGCTCGATGCAAACCTCGGTTAAATCCTCAGGTCCTTTACCTTTTAAGGTGTTAACAGCTTCAATAACCTCTAAGTTATTACCGATATTGTTACCCAGGGGCACACTCATATCGGTTATAAGTGCCATTGTTTTTCTGTTTACAAGCTTTCCTATGGATACCATTTCCTTGGCAAGAGCTACGGCATCCGCCTTTGTTTTCATAAAAGCACCGCTGCCGACTTTAACGTCCAGCAAAATTCTGTCACAGCCTGCTGCAATTTTCTTACTCATAATGCTTGAAGCAATAAGAGAGATATTGTCAACAGTTGCTGTAACGTCACGCAAAGCGTAAAGCTTTTTATCTGCAGGGCACAAATTGCCCGACTGACCTATAACCGCAAGACCTGACTTTTTAACGATATTTATAAAATCTAACAAATCATACTCGGTGCAAAAGCCCGGAATACTTTCAAGCTTATCTACGGTGCCGCCTGTATGACCTAAGCCTCTGCCGCTCATTTTGGCTATGGTAACTCCGCAGGCAGCTGCTATGGGGACTATTATAAGGGTTGTTTTGTCGCCTACACCGCCTGTGGAATGTTTATCCACCTTAATTCCTTTAAGCTCCGATAAATCCGCCATATCCCCTGAGTGAGCCATTTCCATGGTTAAGGTAGCGGTTTCCTCGTGATTCATACCCTTAAAGAAAACAGCCATCATCAAAGCTGAGACCTGGTAATCGGGAATACTGCCGTCAACAAGCCCCTTTATGAAAAACTTTATTTCTTCACTTGTTAAGGCTTTGCCCTCACGCTTTTTAAGTATAATATCGTACATTCGCATAAACTTACCTCTTATTTAAAGTACGCTTTCTTTATTGAAGGAACCGGGAAACAATTCTTTTAGAGTAAATTCTTTATAATCGGTTTCATTTTTAGCAGAAATAATTATAAAATCCTTACTGCAAAATTCTGCCAAAACCTGCCTGCAGACACCGCAGGGTGTGATATACTCGCTGACTTTTTCGCCGTGTTTTCCGCCGACAACAGCTATGGCAACAAAATTTCTTTCACCTTCACTTACAGCTTTAAAGATAGCTGTACGCTCAGCGCAGTTGGTTGGTGTGAAGGAGGCGTTCTCGATATTACAGCCGCTGTAGATTTTACCGCTTTCTGTTAAGAGGGCGGCGCCAACGGCGAAATTCGAATAAGGAATATAGGCATATTCCCTTGCATTTATAGCTTCATTTATAAGCTTTTTACAGTCAATCATAATTTTATAGCTGTCTCCAATGCAACTACCATCATATCGTTAAAGGTATTCTGTCTGTCCTCTGCACTTAAGGATGCGCTGCCGTCCACAAGGTCGGAGACAGTACACATAGCAAGGGCATTTTTCTTAAGTCTTGCGGCGTTCATATAGAGGGCTGCGGCTTCCATTTCTACAGCCAACACGCCCATTTTTATCCATGCGGCATTGGCTTCAGTATTATCGTTATAGAAGCAATCGGAAGAAAGCATATTGCCCACTTTATACTCCACGCCTAATTTTTCCGCTTCCTCTACTGCTGTTCTTAAAAGATTAAAGGAGGCTGTGGGACTGAAGGTGCCGGGTAATTTATACTGGCTTGCATAGTTAGAATCCGTACAAGCGCCTGCTGCAAAAATTAAATCGCGAAGCTTTACCCCTTCTGCCATACCGCCGGCTGAACCGATTCTGATAATATTTTCTACCTCGTACTGAGTGTAAAGCTCGTAGCTATAGATACCAATTGAGGGCATACCCATACCGCTGCCCATAACACTTACCTTTACGCCTTTATACTCACCTGTGTAACCAAACATATTTCTTACTGTATTGAAGCAGACGGGGTTAGTAAGGTATTTTTCAGCTATCACCTTGGCTCTTAAGGGGTCGCCCGGCATTAAAACCGTTTTTGCTATATCGCCTTTTTTGGCATTGTTATGTGGTGTCATATTTTTAGTGTGACTTTGTATGTGAAAGTCTTTATCCTTTCATAAGATTTTTTAATGGAGAATAACTTGCAGTAATCTCGCTTACGCGAACGGACAACATAAATGTTGTCCCTACGTTTATGAGCTTAAGCCTGTTTGATTTTTTCGTAAAAGCTTTCTGCGTTAAGCTTCTCTTTTGCACCGAGCATTTCAAGGACGGTGGCGCCGATTCTGTCGAAGCCCTGAAGCGTACCTAAATTAACATTCTTAATATTCTTTCCGTAGGCTAAGAAAGGAATATACTCCCTTGAATGGTCGGTAGATTCAGTACCCGGGTCACAGCCGTGGTCGGCGGTGATTATTAAAACATCCTCGTCCTTTAAAAATTCAATAAACCCCGGGATGTATGAATCGATTTCCCTTAAGGCATTAGCATAGCCTACAGCATCATTTCTGTGGCCGTAAACTGAATCCGTATCCACTAAATTAGTAAAGCAGAAGCCTTCAAAATCGCTCCTCATTATTTCCAGAGTTTTTTCCAAGCCATCCTTATTGTTCTTTGTATAATGAGGCTCATTCAAGCCTTTGCCTGCAAATATATCGTAAATTTTTCCTATGGGGTAAACTTCAATATTTTCGTCCTTTAAAATATCAAGTACTGTTCTTTTAAAAGGCTCAACGGAAAAATCGTGACGGTTGGAAGTTCTTGTAAAATTCGGGTACTCGCCAACAAAGGGTCTTGCTATAACTCTTGCAACGGCGTGGTCGCCTGCAAGCTGTTTTCGTGCAATTTTACATATATCATAAAGCTCGTTAAGGGGCACAACACTTTCGTGAGCGGCTATCTGGAATACTGAATCCGCCGAAGTATAAATTATTAAGTTACCCGTTTTAATGTGTTCTTCGCCATAATCTTTTATTACATCCGTACCTGAATAAGGCTTATTACACAGGACTTTTCTGCCCACTGCTTTTTCGAAATTTTCTATGACGTCCTCAGGAAAGCCATCGGGATAAACAGGGAAAGGCTTTTCGCACACACAACCCATCATTTCAAAGTGGCCTACAGTTGTGTCCTTACCCTCAGATTTTTCGGAAAACCTTCCGTAAGCACCTGCAGGAGATTTTTCCCTTTCACCTATTTCTACACCGTCGATATTAAATAAGCCTAATTTTCCTAAATTAGGTAAGAAAAAGGGCGCAGCTTTACTTTGAGAGTTTTCTTCCTGTTCCTTTTTAAAGGCTTTATAGCAGGAAAGTAAAGTATTGCTGCCTTTGTCACCGAATTTTTCAGCATCAGGCATCTGGCCTATACCGAAGCTGTCGATAACCAAAAGAAACACACGTTTAATACTCATAATAAAGTGCACCCCTTACGCGTTTATTTAACGCAATTATTCTTTTTTAGTTAAATCAAACTGTTGTTACAATAAATGAGCACTTACCCTCAACAGTTACCTTGCCTGCGCTTGCGGGAACAAACACACTGTCAGCAGATTTGAATTCGATTTCGTTTTCACAGCCGATTACCTTACCCTCGCCGTCAAGAACTGTGATGGAAACAAAGCTCTTTTCGTCTGCCATAATATCAACCTTTGTTTCGCACTCATATTTCTCAGTTGTGAAGTACTTGCAGGTAGCAAGGAGCTTCTTTGTGCCGCCGTCAATAGCTACGGCAGCCTGCTGTTTATCCTCTGTATCGGAAGGAGTAAACTTTGAAACCATAGCAGCCTTTTCAACGTGGAGCTCACGGGGTTTACCGTCAGCACCGCGGCGGTCGTAGTCGTATACACGGTAGGTTGTGTTGGAATTCTGCTGAATTTCACAGATAAGGATGCCGGCTCCAATAGCGTGGATTGTGCCTGCCTCAATAAAGAAGCAGTCGCCCTTCTTAACGTCTACCTTATTTAAAACCTCAAGAATAGTATTGTTATTAATTCTCTCAATAAACTCTTCCTTTGTAATTTCGCGGTTAACACCGAAGTAGAGGGATGCGCCTTCGTCACAATCCATTACGTACCACATTTCTGTTTTGCCGTACTCTTTTTCTACTTCCAAAGCAAATTCATCGCTGGGGTGAACCTGAATTGAGAGAGGGTCCTTAGCATCGATAAACTTGATAAGCACGGGGAAGTTTTCAAATCTCTCGCAATTTGTACCGAGAATAGCCTTGCCGTTTTTTTCAATATAATCTGCTAAGTTCATACCGTCACATTCGCCGCCAACTATTTTGCACTGGCCTGCGCTGTGTGTGGAAAGCTCCCAGCTTTCAGCAACCTTTTCGTAGTCACAGGGTTTGCCGTAGATTTCACGAAGCTTAATTCCGCCCCAAAGGTAATCCTTAAATGCAGGTGTTAATTTTTCGATTCTCATAATATTAAACCTCTCTTTATATAAAATATAATATTTTTCTATATTCAATTATAAGGCAAGATAGTAATTTACGCAAGTGCTTTATAAATTAAAAGGAGATAAATAAGCTGCCTTACCTATCTCCTTTGCATATTATTTTTAGAATATACCTACAAGCTTGGTGTCGCCTGAAGTATTGTGGAAGGAAATAAGCACGCAGGAGCTAAGCTCATCCCACTCAATTTCTGCTTTTTCTGTAAGCGTTTCATTGCCGACGGCTGTATTGATGGTAACCATAACTTCCTTAGGCTGTTTTTTAAGCTTTAAGCGCATTTTTGCATTGCAGTAAGCGCCTGTACCTTCAACGGTAAAGCCTTCGTCAGTAACGTCGAATTTATTGATACGGATAGATGTACCGATAATCTCATTTTCTTTATCAGCAATCTTGGTTAAGTCGTAAAGAACTGCGTACTCATTGGGTTTAATTACCTTCTTTGTAACGACCTTGAAGTTGATGTCGAACATATCTGCAAACAGACCCTCGTGAACGAAGGGCTCATCGGAGTCGGATTCATCCATAACGGCGGTTACATAGTATTCACCGCGGCGAAGTGAGATGTAGTTCTTATTAAGCTCTTTACCTATAAGCTTGCCTATAAGCTCTCTGTAAGCCTTGGCATCCTCCACCTTATATGTAAAGTCCGCAGGGCTCTTTCTTAAAAGTATAAATTTACCATCGCCGTAAGTATACTCGCCGTCCTCTGCACCCTCAGGAATAGCCATAGCCTTCATAAGGTGCTCTAAAGCAGTTTTATAATTCTGCTTGCCTGTATTCCACCAGGATTTAATGTTGTGGAATGGGTCGATGCCGTCACCAACGTATACTAATATACCGCCGTCTGCAACGTAATTGGCAAGAGTTGTATTTATGTCGGCTGTCAAGGGCTTCTGGAATTCGTAAGAAAGAACCAAAAGCTTATAATTATCAAGGTATGTGGGATATCTTGTAATATTTTCAAGCTGAACGGGTCTTACAGGCAGACCGCCCTTTAATAAGGGAAGTGTTAAACCATAGAAAAGGGGGAATGCGCCTGACTCGTAGTAATCGAGGCGGTTGCCTTCCTTTAACTGACGGATGCTGGAGCCATAGTTAGCGGCTGATACGATTTCGATATTTCCGATTTTTTCGTACTTTTCGTTAAACTTATCCGCCATAACGTCATCGGAGAAGTTACGCTGGAACATAGCTGTATCGGAAAGGAACACGCCTACGTCAGGCATTTCGTTTTCGTACTCAAAATCCTCGGTGCCGAAGGTGCCCTGCATCTGGAAGATGTTGAAAAGCTCTGTTCTGTAATCCTCGGGAATAGGTGTAGCATCAGGCTGACCCCAGGGATATTTACAGTTATCGGGAAGGAAACGGCTGGGCCAGGGGCAAAGCTGGAAGCGGTTTATCTTAGGCTGTAAAAGTGAGCCCATTAATACTTCGCGGTAGTTCTTTCTGTAATCGTTCCAGTCGTGCTTGGGGTTATCCTCAATGGGGTCATTATCAAACCACATTGTTCTTTCGGTACCACGAACTAATTCCTGCATTACACCGTACTCAAGGAAAGCTGTTTCGAAGGTTCTTTCCCTATACTTGCCGCCGTAAACGTTAGGTTCAC
>JAGBID010000088.1 GCA_017935165.1 Clostridia bacterium | reverse complement strand
CCTCCCCTACGGTTATATATTTATTGTAACAGCGACTGCCACTTACTTCAGCTCGGCTATGGTTACACCGCTTTCACCCTCGCCGAAGGTGCCTAAACGGAAGGAGCGCACGTATGGGTGGCGCCTTAAATGCTGCTGCACAGCTGCGCGAAGCACGCCTGTGCCCTTGCCGTGGATGATGGTAATCTGGTTTAAATTCTGCCTTAAAGCTCTGTCAATAAAATCGTCAACGGCGGCAATACCCTCCTCGCTGTTCATACCGCGAAGGTCAAGGTCCATACTTACCTTTTCGGGAGCGGCGAGAGTTTTTACCGTGCGCCTGCCCACATCCTTTTTCTTATCCTTTTTACTGCCGTCACTAAGGCGCAGATTATTGATATTGACCCTTGTTTTCACGATTCCTGCCTGAACCAGCACCATATCGCCGCTTTTGGGAAGCTCTAAGACCGTTGCATCCTTGTTTAAATCGTAGATGATAACCTCGTCACCCACCTTTAAAGGACGGGGCAGGACGTAGTCCTCCTGCTTTTTCTCACGGATGGGGTCGCTTTGCTCCTCCATATTTTTGATGCCTGCCTTCAGGTTCTGCATTTCCTCCTGAGAGATTATCTTATCCTTATGCTTTTTAAGCCTGTCAAGCTCACTAAACAGGGCGTCCGCCTGAGCGCGGGTAGCAGAGACGATATTGGAAGCGCTCCTTTTAGCCTCCTCCAGCTGCTTTTCTGCGTCCTTTTCGGTCTTTTCCTTTAAAGCTTCAGCTTCTTTTAAGAGCTTTTCTGCCTTTTTACTGTCCTCACGGGCGGAAATAAGCTCCTTTTCAAGCCTGCGCCTATCCTTTTCAAGCTTCTCAATAACCTCCTCAAACTTGCTTCCTTCCTCGGAAACAAGGTTCTTGGCGCGACTTACAATGTCTGCACGCATACCAAGGCGCCTGGAAATTGCAAAGGCGTTACTCTTACCGGGCACACCGATAAGCAGGCGGTAGGTGGGCGAAAGGGTGTTGACGTCAAACTCACAGCAGCCGTTTTCCACACCCTCGGTGCGCAGGGCGTACTCCTTTAACTCCGCGTAGTGGGTGGTGGCGGCTAAGCGAAGGTGCTTTATTCTCAGAGCTTCAATAATTGCAATAGCCAAAGCCGCGCCCTCAGTTGGGTCGGTACCTGCGCCCAGCTCGTCAATAAGCACCAGGCTCTTTTCGTCGCTGATTTCAAGAATTTTAATTATATTGCTCATATGGGCAGAGAAGGTGGAAAGGCTCTGCTCGATGCTCTGCTCGTCGCCGATGTCGGCTAATATGTTATTAAACACGCTGACTTCGCTTTCCTCAGCGCAGGGAATCATAAGTCCGCACATAGCCATAAGGCACATAAGACCTATGGTTTTGATGGAAACAGTCTTACCGCCTGTGTTGGGACCCGTGATGATGAGTGTATCAAAGCTATAGCCAAGCTCGATGTTTGTAGGCACCACCTTGTCCTTGTTTATAAGGGGGTGACGGGCATTTTTTAGCCTTATCTTGCCCTTATCATTGACAATAGGCAGGCTTGCCTTCATCTTGTAAGCTAAGTGTGCCTTGGCGAAAATAAGGTTTAATTCCACTAAAATGTAGTAGCTGTCAATAATTGCCTGAGCGAATGCCCCTGCCTCCTCACTTAAGTGCTGGAGGATTCTTTCGATTTCGTCCTTCTCCTTAGCCTTAAGGATGCGGATTTCGTTGTTGGCTTCAACAACACCCATAGGCTCAACGAATACCGTGGCACCTGAGGCGGAGGTATCGTGCACCAAACCTGCAACCTCGTTTCTGTATTCAACCTTAACGGGCACAACGAACCTGCCGTCGCGCATAGTTACGATGCTGTCCTGCAGGAATTTCTGGTATTTAGCCGAACGGGTCATACTGTCAAGCTGCTCTTTTACCTTCTGGGAGGCGTTGCGCATCTTGCGCCTTATATCGTAAAGCGCCTGAGAGGCGGTGTCGAAAACCTCCTCCTCGTTTTTTACGGTGGTGTCAATTCGCTCCTCTAAGTATTTGTTTGGACTTAAAAGGTCGAATCTTTCCTGCAGAACTGTCTCCACGGAAGCGCTTTTGCTTCTCCACTCCGTAACGCCCCTGATGGTTTTAAGGGTAAAGGAGAGGTTTAAAAGCTCCGATAAATTGAGGACGCCACCTGCCTCGGCACGGCGCAGGGCGTTTACAACGTTTTTAAGCCCATAGAAGCTGGGCGCACCGAACTTAGCCATCAGCACGAAGGCATCGTCAGTTTCCTTTATGAGCTTCTCAACGGTTTCTAAATCCGGTGATGGCTCGATTTTCAAGGCTTCCTCAGCTGCGTCAGGGCAGGTGCACTCATCCGCAAGCATTTTAAGTATTTTGGGAAGCTCCAATGCTTTATAGTTTCTGTTCATTTTTATGTCCTTTCCATCACGGTTTTGGTGATGGGTGTTTTGTTTTGGGTTCGAATTTACGTGGCACTTCGTGACCACGGAGGGGTTGCCCCCACTCGTGCAACTCGCCTCCCCTGCAAGGGGAGGTGGGTTTTACGAAGTAAAACTCGGAGGGGTTGGCAATCACAGAAGTTCCATCCTGCTCTTAACCTCATAATCAATCATTCTGCACACATCATCAAAATCTTCGTCTATTTTTCCGTTTGTAAATCTTATAACCTTATAGCCTGATTTCTCAAGAAATTCGGTTCTTTCACGTTCGTAATAAATACGCCTTTCATCATAATGGAAATATCCGTCAACTTCAATTATGAGCTTTGCCTGAGAACAGTAGAAATCCACTATATAATTCCCGATTACTCTTTGTCTGTAGAATTTCAAAGGGTAATCTTTTAGAAAACAATACCACAGCTTTCGTTCACGGGGTGTCATTGTTTTCCTCAGTTTCTTTGAATTAGGTGTTAATTCTTTGTTGTGGGTGTAGGGCATAGTTTACTCCTTTTTTTATTGCCAACCCCTCAGTCTTTTGAAAAGTGGACAAGACACTTTTCAAAATCCAGCTCCCCTTACAGGGGAGCCGAGAACTCCATCGGGGGCAACCCCTCAGTCACGTATCCGTGACAGCTCCCTCTTGCTAAAATTCTTCGAATTTATGGAGGCGAGGTGCCCGCTGTAGGGAGCCGAGGTGCGCGCTATGGGGAGGCGAGTTGCCCGTGGAGAGATATGGCGTTCTAGCTTGCAATAGTCTTATAGAAATCGAGGGTTGGGGGGATTCTGCCCAGCACCTCTGTTAAGTACCTTTCCGTAGCGGTACTAAGCTCCTTAAGGGCGTTTTCGGGCAGGCTAAAGGAGTATAGCTTATTAAAATCAACGTAGCATATATGCCTCATAGCGGTTAAGGCACCCATACTCAGCCTAATCGAGGGAGCGCTTGCTAAGTCAAAACAATCCTCACAGTATATTGCCGCCACCGAAGGGACAAAGTACATCGCTTCGTTTTCGTAGCAGCTGCAGCCCTTGCAGGCGATTAAGTCCGGCATATAGCCTGAAATAGCCAGCATTCTCAGCTCCGTTACAGCTTTCAGCAGCAGGGGGTGTTTTTTCCCCTGAGAGAGAAAATGCAGAGAATTTAATACAATTCGTAAATATTCCTCACTGTCGGTTTCCTCGGGGACAAGCATAAAGGCAAGCTCGCAGAAATACTGAGCAAGGCTTAAAGCTACGATATCGCTTCTTAAATTAAAGAAAATATCCTTTAATTCGGCGCTGTCCACTATGTATTTATCCTTACCCTTATAGATGCTGAAATCGGAATAGGCAAGAAGCCCGGTGGAAGCTGACTTGCTGTCCTTCAGGCTTTTTGCTTTTCTTGCGAAGGCGCGTATAACACCGCTGTTTCTTGTAAGCAGGGTCACAAGCCTGTCGCTTTCACCTATTGTCTGTTCCTTTATAACTACTGCGTCGGTCGTTATATACATTTTCATTTTCCTCCTTGGGTGTAAAATTCTCCTCGGGAGGTCTTTCCTTTACGTTCGTATAAGCTAAATAGTCGGCAATTTTGCCGCTTTTATAGAATTTCTGCCAAGCGCTTGTTTCGTTCATAGGTTTACCCCTCTTTTCTGCCGATACTTAATTATTAGCAGAATAAACGGCGCTTATGACAGGAAAATATTTGATTTGTTTACATTTTTTGATAGGATTTTTAGGAATTTTGTGCTTGGGGAGTGCCACAACGTGGTGCTATGGGGAGCCGAGTTGCCCCACACTATTCTGCCTTCCCCTCGAGGGGAAGGGG
>JAGBID010000087.1 GCA_017935165.1 Clostridia bacterium | reverse complement strand
CTTTGGTGCCAGCGTATGCCACTTCTTCTGCGTTTTAAGCGCGGTAACCGCCTGATTAATATCGAAAGGAGCTATTATTATGGAAACTGCACTTTATACTTACAGGGAATTTACTTTTGATTCCGTTGCGGAAGGTCAGAAAATATTTACAAGGGTCTATGAGCCTAAAGGTGAGAAAAAAGCAATTCTCCAGATAGTTCACGGAATGGCGGAGCATACCGGTCTTTATAAGGAATTCTGTGAATTTTTGGCAGAAAACGGCATTCTTACTGTTCTTGATGACCACTTAGGTCACGGCAAAAGCGTTTTAAAAGGTGAGGATTACGGTAATTTCTTTGGTGATATCGAAAACCTTTTGCAGGATGAAAAAACCTTATCCTCAATTATAACAAATGAATATCCCGACCTTCCTTTCTTTATGATGGGTCACAGTATGGGTTCATTTATCGTAAGAGAATTCATCTCCCGTTATCCCGGTAAAGCTAAGGCGGCTGTTATTATGGGTACCTCACAGGGCTTTCCTAAGGCTGTATGGCAGGCAGAAAAAGTAATTCTCGATTCTATCATCAAGTCAAAGGGCGGCGACTATAAGAGCAAGTTTGTTTCCGACCTTTCAATGAAAGCATACAGAAAAGCCTTCCCCGAAAATAACAGTGCATGGGTAACAAGCCTGCCTGAGGAGCAGGAAAGGTATATCAAGGACCCCTTATGCGGATTCCCGCTCACAGTTTCATCCTACAGAACAATGGGTGCCCTTATCAATAAGATAAATAAAAAAGAATGGTACGAAAGTGTTCCGAAGAAAATGGGACTTTTACTTATCTCAGGTGAGCAGGACCCCGTTGGAGATATGGGTAAGGGTGTGCGCAATATTTACAAGAAGCTTATTTTTACCTGCCACAGGGCAAAGCTGATTCTTTACCCTGAGCTTCGCCACGCACTTGTAAATGAAAAGAACAGGGAAAAGGTTTTCGGCGATATCCTTTTCTTCTTGGAGAATGAAATTGCAAGAAACTCAGTAATTAAAAAGTAAAATAAATGGGATAAACTGTTTTTGGCGGTTTATCCCATTTTTGTATATAAAATTTGTAAACTTTTTATAAATCTGTTTTTTTATTTGAAAAGTTATGTTATACTAAAATATATGTTTTAAGTTAGAAAGGTTTTTACATAAAGGTAAAGAAAATGAAAAACTTTAAAAAGACAGCGGCTTTTATACTTTCTTTGGTGCTTTTACTTTCAGTATCGCTTTTTGCCTCAGCGGATATGGTAGAGTATGAGTATGCTCCTGCAGGAATGACTATGAATGTACCTGAGGAAGCTATCATCTTAACTCCTGATATGTCAATTGTGGACGATGCCTGGGATGAAGCAAAAATACCCAACCCCTCCGAAGCTCTTGACTATTTCAGGGATTTAGGTGCGGTTTACAGAATCTCAATGAATGAAAATGCTCTCAATATTTTTATGACTGTAAAAAACAGCGACGAGACTGAGGCTTACTTCAACCTTATGGACCTTGACGAAGCTGCAATGGCAGAATTCGTAGCAGGCTTTGAGGGAGCTAACGAAAGCGAAACCACTGTTTGCACAGCCGAGGAATACAAAGGCGGCAAGTATCCGTTTGTTAAAGTTAATATAGTTTCTGACGAGGTGTTAACCGGTGAGACTTATTTTGAAGTCCACTATATGACACTTATAAACGGCTCATCCTATTCCCTTAACTGTCACGACAGTGTTCCCATTACAGAGGAAACGGAAAAGCTTATGGAAGAAATGGTAAATTCCATAGCCTTTGCAAAAATACTTCCCACACCGGACAGAAGCATAACTGAGGGTCAGAAAGCGCTTTACGTGTTCCTTGTGGTTTTACTTGTTGTTTTCATTGTTATTGTTATTAAGAACAGATTTAAGGCAATAAAAGAGAAAAAGAGGATGAAGGTCTTTGCGGACAGGCTTGCATCTTACAGAAGTAACGAGCCTAAGGATAAGGGCAAGGCTCTTTTCGTAAATGAAACCGACCATGACAAGGTGGCTATTCACCAGTATGCTAATTTCTTTGCATATCGCAAAAACTTCTTTGGCTCCGTGTTCTCCATCGGCATTACGGTTATCGGTACTGTGTTCAGCGTTGTTATGGAGATGGAATGGTGGATAACCTTTATATTCCTTTTTGCAGCAGCATTTTGTGCTTACAGATTTGCAACAGCGGCAAAAACAGTTGAAAAAAGCCTTAGAAAATACTACGAAAAGCAAGCAAGCACGATAGCAAAATATACCTTCTATGAAAATGAATTTTCAGTAGCAGGTACCCAAAGCTACGAGGTTTACCCCTATTTCCAGATTACTGAAATTGCTGAATATCAGGATTACTTCTATATTTATTTCGGCAACGAAATTGTAAACTACGTGGCAAAGTTCAATTTCCGTGAGGGTGATCCCGGCGACTTCAAGGTTTTTATCGACAAAAAGCTTAAGGAAAGCCGTGCAATAGACGAAAAGCTTATCAAAGAAAAATTCAGCAAGAAAAAATAAATTCAAACGGAGGGAATGAAAATGATTGGTATTATAGGTGCTATGGATAAAGAAGTTGACGGCCTTAAGGCTGTTATGACCGATATCGAAAAAGAAACTGTAGCAGGAATCGATTTCACAAAAGGTAAAATAAAGGGCGTTGACTGTGTTGTTGCAAGGTGTAACCCCGGTAAGGTTAATGCTGCTATCTGCGCACAGATAATGATAATGAAGTACGAGCCTAAAATGCTTGTGAACAGCGGTGTAGCAGGCGGTATAGGCAAAAACGTTCACATCGGTGACTTGGTTGTAGGCTCTGCCTGCGTTCAGCACGACGTGGATACTTCACCTTTAGGTGACCCGGTGGCACTTATCCCCGGTATTAACATTATAAATATCCCTTGTGACGAAAAAATCTCCGCTTTAATAGCAGAGGAAGCAAAGGGTATTTACGAAGGTCAGGTTATGATGGGCGTTATAGCTACAGGTGACCAGTTTATTTCTGACGGTAAAAAATGTCTTGAATTGAATGCAGCTTACGATGCTTCTGCCTGCGAAATGGAAAGCGGCAGTATTGCTCACGTATGCTATGTAAATAAGGTTCCCTGCGCTATCATCAGAAGTATTTCCGACAATGCCAACGATGAAGGCAGCGTGGACTACTTGACCTTTGTGGACTACAGCGCAAAGAAAGCATCTACACTTTTAATCAACGTAATCAATAAGCTTGATAATATAATTTAAGATGAGGATAAAATAATGGAAAGACGCGACAAAATTAATTACTACTTAGATTTAGCTGACGTTGTATCTCAGCGCACAACCTGCCTTCGCCGCCGCTACGGTGCAGTTATCGTTAAGAATGACGAAGTTGTATCCACAGGCTACGTAGGCGCACCCCGCGGCAGAAAGAACTGTTCCGATTTAGGTATATGTATTCGCCAGCAGCTTAATATTCCCAGAGGCGAAAGATACGAGCTTTGCAGAAGCTTTCACGCTGAAGCCAACGCAATCATCTCCGCACCCCGCGACAAGATGATAGGCGCCACACTTTACCTTTGCGGTACTGAGGTAGATACAGGCGAGTACGTAAAGAATGCCTGCTGCTGTTCAATGTGCAAGCGCATGGTTATAAATGCAGGTATCGAAAAAGTTATTATCCGCGATACTAAGGATGAATACCGCACAATTGACGTTAACGATTGGATTTTAAACGACGAATCCATCGAAGGCATAATGGGTTATTAATAAGATTTGATATGATATTAAAAAACCGTCGATTATTCGACGGTTTTGTTTGTCTTATGCTTATCGATTAAAAAAAGAGTTATAGCTATTACCAGTATTATAAGCATGGATAAAGCGTCCCATACATCAAACCAGGGCACAGACAGTATATGTGAGAGTACTGTATTTATAACAACACAAAATGGGAGAAAAAGAAAAAGAGCAACGGCGAAGGCAGTAAGTTTTCTTTTCTTCAGCTTATTGAATAAATAAAATACCACCCAAATATAGATAAGTACTATGGCAGCAGTGCTCATTCCAACAGGCAATATAAGGTCGTTTTTAATAATTAAACTAAGTGAAAGTAAAAACGGGAATATAAGTACACTTAAAGTAATTAATTAAAATTTTATACCTTTTAAACCTTTGTACAAAAGCGGAAATATGATAATAAAAGAAAAGGCTATAGATAAAATAGGGTATAATGACCAGGTGACGTTTAGGTTTGAAGCTATATCACAAATTAAGCAGATAAACACAGCAATCAGGCACAAGGCAGAGAATATCGCGGAAATAAGGATATTTTGCTTAAACGTCATAAAGCCTCTCTTCTTTTGAGTGTTGCCCTTCGGTTTTATTACATCGTTTTTTCTGCCGTTTATCAGTTCTGCCGTACTGATGCCAAGGGCATTGGCAAGACTGGGAATAATCGTAATATCAGGCAGGCTTAAGCCTCGTTCCCACTTGGACACAGCCTTATCGGTTATATTGAGAATATCACCCAGCTCCTTCTGCGTCAGACCTTTTTCTTTTCTTACTTCATATATAAATTTTCCTATCTCTTTATTTTCCATCGAAAGCCTCCTTCTCAAAAGTATATATAAATTATATGATTATGTGGTGGCTATTTCAATAAATTAATAGTAAAAACCATAAACTAAACCAACAGTCGAGTTAAATCTATCACAAAAGAAAAAAGAGCTGATGCGGTTCAGCTCTTTTTCCTTAAATTTGAGGGTTCATATATTGAGGAGGGTAGAACATATACCAAAAAGGTGCGGTTCCTTATTTGGTATGTTTATATTATACACCAATTAAAAATTCAGTTGTTAATATCCTATGAATAAAAATTTAATTATTTTTAAGTTTTTTATGAACGTACAGGGCAAAATACTTAAAAAACAGAACAAAAATTTCAAACAAATGTTTGCATTTTCTCTTGCTTTGTGGTATTATATATGTAGAAAAAATGTAACTTCAAAAATAAAGTTTAAATAAAAGGCGGAATGAATTTATGAAACCTTTAACCAAAAGTCAGCAGAAAATATATGATTTCTTAAAAAGCGAAATGGCAAAGGGCGTGCCTCCTACAGTTCGTGAAATATGTAACGCCACAGGTCTTTCCTCAACTTCAACAGTTCACACCCAGCTTAAAACTCTTGAAAAATTAGGCTATATAACAAGAAGCGAAGGCAGAAACCGTTCCATCCATTTAAACGGCGTGGAAACTACTGCTCAGGTGCCTATTGTTGGTAATGTAACCGCAGGTCTTCCCATTTTAGCCGTTGAAGAGATTGAGGGCTATATTCCTTTCCCTGAAAGAGGTAAGCGCGAGCTTTTTGCCCTGCACGTAAAGGGTATGAGTATGAAGAACGCAGGTATCCTTGACGGCGACTACGTAATAGCAGAAAAAACTCCCTCAGCAGAAAACGGCGAGATAGTTGTAGCTTTAATTGAGGACGAAGCCACTGTAAAGCGCTTTTTTAAGGAAAAGGACGGTATCCGTCTGCAGCCTGAAAACGAGGATTTTGAGCCTATATACACAAAGGAAATGAGTGTTTTAGGTAAGGTTATCTCCATTATCCGTTATTATTGATTGAATTGATATGGTTATTCTTATTTGCGGTGCCTCACACACAGGCAAAACCAATTTAGCACAAAAATTGCTTCAAAAATATAAATATCCTTACCTTTCCATCGACCACCTTAAAATGGGTCTTATAAGAAGCGGGAATACTTCTCTGACTCCCGAAAGCGATGACGGGGAATTAACGGAATATTTATGGCCGATAGTCAGGGAAATGATTAAAACAGCAATCGAAAATGACCAGAATCTTATAGTGGAAGGCTGCTATATCCCCTTTGATTATCAAAATGATTTTGCTTCGGAGTATTTAAACGAAATAAAATATATTTGCCTTGTTATGAGCGAAAGCTATATTGAAAATAATTTCGATAAAATTAAAGAATACGGCTGTGTTATTGAAAACCGTATTGACGACAGTGGCTTTACAAAGGAAATGGCTTTGGAAGATAACCGCTGTATGCTTGAAAACTGTCAAAAGTATGGTTTAAACTACCTGCTTATAAATGAAAATTACGAAGCTGATATTAATTTTTAATATCAGCTTTTCTTTTTGCATAATAAAAAAATAGAAGGCAACAATATTCATAGTTAAAAGAAAGGAAAGCTAAAAAGCTGAGGTTATAACTATGAATAATCAAAAGCCTGAAAATAAGAAAAACGATATTATTAACAAGGAAAAGAGGGAGCTTCCGCCTAAAGAAAAGATTAATAAATCCCAGAAAAGCGGACTTTATACAGCGCTGGGAGTGTGTCTTTTCTCCGTAGCAGCGGCAGCCCTGATTACCTATATGGGTTTTACGGATTTTGATAATGAAGTAAGCAGAACTCCTGTAGTTTCAAACAGTTATTCTGTTAAAGACAGTGCAGAATTAAATGATGACCCGCTGATTGACGGAAAAAGAAATGAAAACAGCAGTGCTCTTGAGAATAAGGAAAAGGAGCCTGAAAACAGCGCAGGTAAATTATCTGACCACGAAGGCGATTACGAAACAAGCTCAGTGCCCGAAACAAGCTCCGAAGCTGAAAAGCCAACGGTTGAAAAGGCAGAAGAAACAAAGGATATCGAAACCGATAACAATATTATAACCGAGCTTATTAAGGAAACCGCCGCCAACGAAGCCTACGAAGTAAGCGCATCCTTTAATAAACCTCTTGAAAATTACGAGGTCATCAAGGACTATAGCTCTGACCTTATCTACAACGAAAAAATGAAGGATTACAGAACTCACAACGGCACGGACGTTTTGGCGAGTGAAGGAAGTAAGGTTTATGCAGCAGCCAACGGAAAAGTTAAAGGCGTTTATAATGACCTGCTTCTTGGCAAAGTTGTGGAAATTGAACACGGCGAATATCTTGTTTATTACTGCGGTTTAAAGGATGAAGTAAAAGTAAATCCCGGTGACACTGTAAACGACGGTGACGTATTAGGCGAGGTTGGCGTTGTACCTTTTGAAGATAATGCGGAATCCCACCTTCACATCGAAGTTAAGAAGAACGGCGCATATATTGATCCGAAAGAAATATTTAACTGAAAGCATAAATCATCCGTCTGCTTACTATATTAAAGCAGGCGGAATTTTTATATGGCAGGTTGAATTAATGAATTTGTTAAGTGAAGTGTTGTGGGGTTACCACGTGCTGTTTTTAATAACCGCCGTGGGAGTAAAGCTAAGCTTCAGTACCTCTTTTTTTCAGATAAGGCATTTTTTCAAATGGCTAAAATATTCCCTTTTTCCGTGTAAAGAGGAAAAGGGCAAGGTAAGCTCCTTTGCGGCTCTTTCCACCGCTTTGGCAGGTTCTATAGGCACCGGCAACATAGTTGGAGTTTCAGCCGCCATAAGCATCGGCGGCGCAGGTGCTGTTTTTTGGATGTGGGTGGCAGCCTTCTTCGGAATGATGACGGTGTTTGCGGAGTGCGCCCTGTCGGTACATTTTGACGACGGAGAGAGCAAAGGTGCCTTTTCTTACATAAAAAGAATCGGAAAGGGGAAAATTCTCCCCTTTGTTTACGGTATAGGCTGTACCTTATCCGCTTTGACAATGGGAAATATGGCTCAGGCAAACTCTGTTTCGGAGGGTATGCACCAACTGGGTGTAAAACCTGTTTTCACAGCAGTAATAATTTCTTTTATTGCGTTTTTCTCCTCAAAGGGCGGTATAAAGCTTGTAAGCAAAATAACAGAGAAATTAGTTCCTCTGATGACTTTGCTGTTTTTAGTCAGCAGTATGGTTTTGCTGTTTATCAAAAGGGAAAATATTCCTGATGCTTTAAACGAAATTATAAACGGTGCTTTTTCAAAGGAAGCTGTTATGGGCGGCGGTTTTTACATAGCTCTCAAAACGGGAATATCCCGAAGCGTGTTTACAAATGAAGCAGGCTTAGGTTCCTCCGCTGCGGCGTTTTGCGAGGTAGAAAACAAAAATCCCGTTAAAATGGGTTACCTCGGTATATTTCAGGTTTTTCTTGATACTTCCGTTATGTGTATGGTTACGGCTTTTTGCATCCTTTCGGGAGCTTGTGAAAGAAGCGGCGAGCTTTTACTGCTTTCAGCATTTAAAAATGTTTTCGGCGATTTCGGTAAAGTTCTCATATCTCTCTGTATGGTGCTTTTTGCACTTGCTACCGTAATAGCATCAGGATATTACGGCAGGGTAGGGCTAAGCTTTATAAGTAAAAATAAACTGAGCTCTATTTATCCACTGCTTTCATTTACGGCAGCTTTTATAGGTTCAATATGGAATATCGATAAAATATTTATCTTATCGGATATTTTTAACGGCCTTATGGCTATACCGAATACTCTGAGCCTTGCCTTTTTCCTTCCGCTTGTAAAAGAAATATGCAGTAAAGAGGAGAAACTTGGTAAAAATACAAGGCAAAACCGAAAAATTCGCGATATATTTTTAAAAATTTAAAGATTTCTATAGCTTTTTTTAAAAGAAAATGTTAAAATATTTATAGAAAATATAATGCAGTCAGAGCATTAATATATAATGAAAGGACGGTTTACCGATATGAAACTTATATTAGCGATTGTAAGTAACGATGACAGCAGCGCCGTTTCCTCTTCTATGACAAAGAGCGGCTATCAGATCACAAAGCTTGCTACAACAGGCGGCTTCCTTATGGCAGGTAACACAACATTTATCTCCGGTGTTGATGATGATAAGGTTGACGAGGTTATTTCCATTATTGCAAAGCATTCTTCAAGACGTACACAGGTTGTTCCCAGCACATCTACAATGGATGTTGGTATGTACTCTTCTTTCCCTGTAGAGGTTACAGTTGGCGGTTCCACAATCTTCGTTCTTAACGTTGACAGATTTGAGAAGGTTTAATTCCGCTGTATGAATTTTTTGTCTTTTGTCGGTAATGATGAAGTAAAGAAGCGTTTAGGTGATTATTTTATAAACGGAAGGCTCCCGCATTTTATTATATTGCAGGGAGAGGAAGGCACCGGCAAACGTACCTTAGGTAAGCTCATCGCTTCTGCTGCTGTTTGCAGAAGCGATGCTTTTTCTGCTCCCTGCGGCAAATGTCCTGCCTGTATAAGAGCAAAGGCAGGAACTCACCCGGATATTAAAACAGTAACGGGCTCGGGCGCCAGCGGAATGATATCCACCGAGAGCATTAAAAACCTGATAGAGGATGCTTACTTAAGACCGGAGGAGTCTGAGTTCAGTGTTTACCTGCTGTTTGCAGGAAATATTATGAGCGAAGCGACCCAAAATAAGCTCTTGAAAATAATTGAGGAGCCGCCGCCGGGGGTTATGTTTATCTTATGCATAAAATCCGCGGAGTCTCTTCTTCCTACCGTGCGCTCACGAGCAGGTATCTTTACCCTTAAAGCACCTTCAAAAGAGGAGGCTGCAGGCTTTTTAAAGGCAGAATACCCTGAGTGTGATGAAAGTGTTCTTATGGACGCTATCGAGTCTTTCTCGGGCAATATAGGTAAAATAAAGGCATTTATCGAGGATAAGGGTAAGGAGGGTGCCTCTTCACCTGCCCTCGAGGCGGCAGTTAAAATTACTGCGCTTTTAACAAAAAGTGATGAACACAGCCTTTTAAAAGTGTTTCACCCCTTTATTAAGGACAAGCAGAGGCTTAATTTGTTAATAAATAATCTCTCGGAAATATTCCGTGACGCCTCCGCCTGTAAATTCGGAAGCGACAAGCTTATAAGTGTGGACAGAGATGGTGCCAGGAAGCTTTGCCAGACTTTAACAGCAAGGCAGCTTATGCTTTTACCTGAAATATGCCGTAAATACAGCGAGCTTTTATCGAAAAATGCAAACCAGGCTTTACTGGTAACAGCCTTCTGCTCGGAGCTTAGAAAAGCGGCGGGTAAGTAAACAAAAAGAAATTTATAATTTAGATATTATTTATATAGATCCTGAGTTTCAGGAAAGGAGTAAGTATGGCCGAGGTAATTGGCGTTAAGTTTGTTAATAACGGAAAAATATATTATTTTGACCCTGAAGGCGTGTTTGTCAAAAAGGGCACAATGGTTATAGTTGAAACAGCCCGCGGTATTGAATGCGGCGAGGTTGGTATGGAAAACAGCGAAGTAAGGGAAGAGGAAATAATCCAGCCCCTTAAAAAGCTTATAAGAATCGCAACACCTGAGGATTTAAAGAAAGCGGAAGAAAATAAGCAAAAGGAAAAAGCGGCTTTCGCTGCCTGCGAAAAGAAAATTCTTGACCACAAGCTGGATATGAAGCTTGTAGACGTTGAGTACACCTTTGATAACAGTAAAATTCTTTTCTACTTTACTTCAGACGGCAGAGTTGATTTCCGTGAGCTTGTTAAGGACCTTGCAAGTATGTTCAGAACAAGAATTGAGCTTCGCCAGATAGGTGTAAGGGACGAGGCTAAGCTTTTGGGCGGTCTTGGTATTTGCGGCAGACCCTTCTGCTGTAAGGAATTTTTAGGCGGATTCCAGCCTGTGTCCATTAAAATGGCTAAGGAGCAGGGTTTATCTTTAAACCCCGTTAAAATATCAGGTACTTGCGGCAGACTTATGTGCTGCTTAAAGTACGAGCAGGAAGCTTACCTTGACCTTCTTAAAACAGCTCCCAAGGTAGGTGCAGTTGTTATGACGGATGAGGGTAAGGGTACTGTTGTGGACCAGAACCTTATTACAGGCAAGCTTACAGTTAAGCTTGACAAAGCTCCCGACGCAGCTCCCGCTATTTTTAAGGTAAGCGAGGTTAAGGTTATCAAGGATGGCCAGATAAAGGTTAACCGTAAGGAAATCGAGGAGTTCAAGAATCTTGAAGGTTGATTTAGCTTAAAAAGAATTAATTTGTAGTCAATAACTGAATTTAGGTCTTGCAATTTTGGCGAATTGAGTTATAATGGATATGTAAATACTTATGGAGGTGCTTTATTATGGCATACAAAATTTCTGATGATTGCATCAGCTGTGGCGCATGTGCAGCTGAGTGTCCCGTTGGCGCTATCTCCGAGGGTGATGGCAAGTACGTTATCGATGCAGATGCATGTGTAGATTGCGGCGCTTGTGCAGCAGCTTGCCCTGTTGAGGCTCCTCAGGCTGAATAATCAAAACTGATTAAAACAAAGGCAGGGTTCTTTAAGTTCCCTGCCTTTAGTTTTGTAATTTACGGTATAGAATAGGTTTAATAGGTATAATATATGGAAAAAAACTTGGTTGAAAAAGGCGCCCTTTACGTTGTAGGCACTCCCATAGGAAACCTTGGCGATTTCTCCCCAAGAGCGGTGGAAGTTTTAAGTCAGGTGGATTTTATTGCCGCCGAGGATACAAGGGTCACCGTTAAGCTTTTAAATCACTTCGAAATCAAAAAGCCCCTCATAAGCTATTTCGAACATAATAAATATGAAAAAGGCGACTACATCTGCGACAGAATTGAAGCAGGCGAAAGCTGTGCCATAGTTTCGGATGCCGGTATGCCTGCTATTTCCGACCCCGGCGAGATGCTTGTTTTCCAGTGTGCGGAAAGGAATATCCCCGTTTACGTTGTTCCGGGTCCCAGCGCCGTGGTTTCCGCTTTGGCTATATCAGGTCTTCCTACAGGCAGATTCAGCTTTGAAGGTTTCCTGAGCGTGAATAAAAAAAGCCGCCGTGAGCATCTTGCGGAAATTAAAAACGATAAGCGCACTTTAATATTTTACGAAGCTCCCCACAAGCTTATATACACCTTGAAGGATATGCTTGAAGCATTTGGTGACAGAAGGATATCCGTTGTACGCGAGCTTACTAAAATCCACGAGGAAGTAAAAAGAACCACACTTAAGGAAGCTGTCAGCTTCTATACGGAAAATAACCCCAAGGGCGAATTCGTTTTGGTCCTTGAAGGCGCAAAAGAGGATTTAAGCTTAAAGGAATATACCCTGGAAGATGCCGTGGAGCTGGCAAGGGAAAAAATTGAGGAAGGCTTTTCTGCCAGTGATGCAGCTAAATTTGCCGCAGCAGAATCCAAAATCAAAAAAGGCGACATCTACAGAGAACTGAATAAATAAATTAAAAGAGCTGAACTTTTGGTTCAGCTCAATTTTTTTACATTTTCTTATATTTTTCAGGCTTTACGGGGATTCTTTCAAGGAAATCCTGGTAGCGCTGTTTGTAAGCATCCATAGCTTCCTTTTCAAAAGCAAGAGAAGTTTCGTTTGCGCCCATAAGCTTTAAAAGGTATTTTGTAAATTCGGGGTTTAACAAAAGCAGGGGACCTACCAAGTAAGTACCGAAGAAGTTATTTACCCTTATGCCCTCTGCCAAGGTTTTTTCGTTCATACCAATGCCTCTTGTCACCTTGAAAAGGCCGTTTGCGTCGGTTTTGGGGTAGCACATGGTGAACTGTGTCTTAAAGCCCATTATCTTCATGTCCTCAAATTCACAGAGGCAGGCGCTGTTATGGCGGTGATAGTAGTCGCGCTTAGCATAATATTCAAAAATACCAAGGCAGGGAATTTTTCTGCCGTCATCATCAAGGATGTAGTCGCCCATAATTTCAAGAGCGTTGCCTGTGAAAAGGAACACGGTTCCCTTATCTATAGCCTTCTTAATATCCTCCTTGTAAGGAGTAAGAAGCTTAATGGCTTTTTCCTGGTTGCTTTCAGTAAGTGCGCCAAGGTAAACGAGGTTTATTTCCTCACTTATAAACTTAGGAGCCTCGCCCTTAGCTGTTTTTATAAACTCGGCCTCGGGAAGGGATTTTTCAAGGTAAAGCACGTTTGCATTGTCGCCGAAAAGGTAAGCCATTTCAGGGTATAATATTTCAATTTTCATCGGTGCTTTCCTCCTTTTCTGTGCCGTACTTCGCGTTTATCATTTCAGTAAGCTTTGCTTTTGCCATATTACATTCGCTTGTAGTGAAAACGTCGTAACAAATTATAAAGGTATCGCTCTTTTCAACGTCCGCATAAGCTAAAACATCGCCTGTTTCGTGAGTGTGGTGGATTTTACTTTCATCAACTCCTGCTAAAAGAAGTCTTAAGTAAACGTCTAAATGTCTTACACCGCCTACAAGAATTTCCTTAATGCTTTCATCCTTTAAGAATTCAAAGTCGGTATCATAGAACCACGCAATGTTTTCAACGCTGTACTTAGCATCAAAGTGGTCGTCAAGGTAGAGGACGATTGTTTTCTCGCCGGGGAAGTTCTTTATGTTTTCAAAAACTCTGGAGCAGGCAACAGGGTTCTGACCCTTTGCAAGGTGGGAGAAAATAGTTTTACCGCATACCTTGGTGATATTGAATCTGGTTTCATCAATGCTGATGTTATCAAAAGCTGCCAGAACCTTCTCGCTTTCAATTCCCATTTCGCAAAGAACGGCAATTGCTGAAAGCTGGTTGTAAACGTTTATGGGGTTCTTGTCAAGGAGCTTGCAGGAGTAAGCCTTCTCACCGATAGTGAGCTGAAGCTTTTTGTTTTCGGCATCGACCTTAATGCCCTTGTATTTTGAATCGGGAAGTGTATAGCCGCAGTTATCACAGTGAACCTTGCCTATGTGGTGATATCTTGTAAAATCGTAAGTAAGCTCTTTTTCACAAACAGGGCAGAATGTGCCGTCACGAACTAAGTTCTTAAGGGCATCCTTTTCAAAGTCCTGCTTCAAAAGGCTGAAGCAAACCTTCTCACACTCCTTACCGAGGCTGGAGCAGAGGGGGTCATCGCCGTTTAAAATAAGCTTGGTTTCCTTGGGAATACCGTCGTTTAAGATGTTGAAAATAAATTCAACGTGTGCGTTTCTTCTGTAACTGTCACGGAATATATTTGTTACAAGCAGATAATTGGGTTTAACGTAGGG
>JAGBID010000086.1 GCA_017935165.1 Clostridia bacterium | reverse complement strand
TATTTTTTTTTTTTTTTTGCATTTTGACGATTTAGTGTGTGAAATTGTTGAAATGACAAAATACAAAATGTATAGTAAAACCGTAGGGGGTCATTCACGAATGAGCCGAAGACTTAGGTAGGCTTGCGGTTACGGGTTCGTCTTCTCACATAGGGGAGGGTGGTCGAGCAACATACTGAGGGGTTACCCCCACTCGCGCAACTTGCCACCATAAATTCGAAGAATTTTAGCAAGAGGGATGGTGTAAAATTTCTTCGAAATTATGACGGAGGGGTTGCCACCCAAAGGCAACTCGCCTCCCCTGTGTAAGGGGAGGTGTCGAGAAAACCGCTTGCGGTTTACGAGACGGAGGGGTTGTAAAAGAGTACAACCACCAATCTTAACAACAACCCCTCAGTCACGTATCCGTGACAGCTCCCTCTTGCTAAAATTCTTCGAATTTATGGAGCCGAGAACTCCATCGGGGGCAACCCCTCAGTCTTTTGAAAAGTGGACAAGACACTTTTCAAAATCCAGCTCCCCCGTGGTCACGAAGTGCCACGTAAATTCGAAGACGTCAGGATGAGAATTTTTGACAGAGGGAGCCGAGTTGTCCGTTGGCAGGTTTGCGTCGCAGACCGTTAACTGCCGAAGGCAATACCACTCGGAATTACCGAATATCACTGCGAAGCAATAAAACTCGCTATGTGAATAAAACAAAAAAGAGGGAGGGTAATTTCCTTGGAAATCGCCCTCCGCATAAAGTTTATTAAATTAAAATCAAACCTCGTCCATAAGGCTTCTTAAAAGCTCACGGTTACCTGTTAAGGATGAAAGCATAAGCTTATAGATTGCCTCGGGGTTTTTGTGGAACTTTTTCTTAACCATTTTAGCCTGGTATAAATCGGGTACGTAAAGGGTAAGCGCCATCAAATCCATCTCACCGCCGCCGATGTGGCAGGTTACGTTGTATCCTACTTCTGTCCTGACTATATCCACGTGGTTTTCCTTCTCACGCTTTGCCTCGCTGAGCATTGTGAAAGCCGCCTCCATAGCCTTGTCACGGGATGAAAGGGAGAGGGTAACGTCCAACTCGTCAGCAATTCGCTTGCCTTTTTCTGTGATGGTGCAGAAATCCTCGCCGTCAAGAACAATACTGCCGTTATTATTTAAATAGGAAATAGCATCGTTGATTTCGAAGTAATTGGCAAGACCCTTATCCTGCAGGATGTTGAGAATGTTTTCCCTGGAAAGAGGTGCCTTTACGCTGTTTAAAATATAGCAGACCATTATTCTGATGTCGTTTTTTGTTCTGAGACCGCCGGGTTCGATTCCTGCTGTAAATGCATCATATTCCATAGAAACTACGCTCCTTTTAGATATATTTATCTAAGATATAGTTTAATAAATTTTAAAGGATTTTTCAAGAGGATTTCACAAAAAACTTTATATTTAGCTCGTTTACAAATAACATACATAATGATATAATGTAACTGAAGGGAGTGATTTGGTGAAAAGGAAAACGGCTTTGATAATATTTTTATCCCTGGTGTTTTTGTGCTTTCTGGTCGTCTACTTTTCTGCTTTAAGATTCCGCCCGACCTTTGCGTATACCGAAAACCCGATGTCCGGTACAGCTTATCCCGAAAACGTTGAAGAACACTTTCACAAAACAGCTACGAAAGAAGCACAGTGCTGCGTTGTGGGAGAGTTTATTGAACGCTATTTCGACGGTAAAAAGGATGTTTGGGAGTTTAAAGTTAAGGAAGTTGTATTTGGAGAGATTGAGGAAGAAATCGTAAAGGTTATAGACCCCGGCGTCAGCCACGTTTACATTGTTACAGATAAAAGCTATATTGCAGGTAACGAGTATATTCTTCTTTTGGGCGAACCACATAGAAAGGGATATGAGATAGGCTTTTATACAATTATGCAAGGTACCTACATCCCTTTAAGCGATGTTAACCAATCCAACTGGAGTTACGGCGAAATTAAATTCGGCGCTTTTGCCACCGCCCGGGATGTTAAGAATTATCTGAGGGAGAATTATTTCAAGGGAACGGGTAATGAGTAGGAAACAAAGGGTATGCAACGAAATACAGGCTTCCCCTTTTAGATTTCGGTAAGTTGATGGTAATGACCGTAGGGATAGCATTTATGCTGTCCGAAATGCGTAAGCATTTGATTGCACTAAACCTGATATTTACTGTTGATTCAAGATTTTGTGTAGTCTCGCTTACGCGAACTGACAACATTAATGGCGTAGGCATACGCAAAGCATTTCGCCGTCGATTTCGTAAGAAATCTAAAACCGAAGGGGCGGTCGTAAATGCGTGGCATTTCGCCGTCGATTTCGTAAGAAATCTGGCATCACTTATCACTTCTCATTCATCACTCGCCACAACGTGGCGCTATGGGGAACCGAGTTGCCCCACACTATTCTGCCTTCCCCTTGAGGGGAAGGTGGCACGAACGTAGTGAGTGACGGATGAGGAGAAACGGCGATGGAGTAAGCTGACCTCCTTATCAACCCCTCAGTCTCGTAAACTGCAAGCAGTTTTCTCGACAGCTCCCCTTGCAGGGGAGCCGAGTTGCCCGTGGGTGGTCCCTACGGTTGGTGCAATCTCGCTTGCGCGACGGACAACATAAATGTTGTCCCTACGATTATATATTCATTATTCTCTTAATTCGCTTTGCCGTTTTTGTCGTATGCAACGGAAAGGGCGGCAAAGTCGCCTATAGCATTTCCAAGCTTAGCAGGTACTACCTTACATACGGCTGCGGAGGCAGGCAGAGCTTCCTTGGCGATAACTCTTGCACATTCCTCGGCAAGCAAATTTTCACTTCTTGCATAGATGGAACCAAGAACGATAACCTCAGGGTTAAGTACGTCAATTAAAATGGAGAGGCCCTTACCTAAATAGTGGGCGCACTCTGTGTAAATGGAGATGGCAAGCTCGTCGCCTTCATCGGCTGCGATTGAAACGTTCTTTGCATTTAAATCGTTAAGGCCGTTAACGTCGGGACAGAAGGAGGGTTTCTCGCCGCGCTGAATTCTTTCGAGCACCTTTGTTTTTGCAATCTGAGCAATACCGCCGCCGCTGCAGAAGCCTTCGAAGGAGCCTTCCTTACCGTAGCCGACGGGGCCGTGGTCGCTGATTCGCATATGGCCTACTTCACCTGCGTTACCGTTGGTACCCTCGTAAAGCTTACCGTTTAAGATAAGGCCTGCACCAAGACCTGTACCGAAGGTGCAGAAAATAGCGTTGTTGTAGCCTTTTGCGGCACCGAATTTCCACTCAGCAAGGCCGCAGGCATTGGCATCGTTCTGTAAATATGTTTCAATGCCGAACTTTTCCTCTAACATATCAACTATCGGGATATCGTCCCAGCCGGGAAGGTTTGGGGGTGACAAAACACGTCCTGTTTTACTGTCAAGGGGACCGCCGCAGCTGACACCCATAGCCTCAACTTCGTCCTTACCCAAGTTATATTTCTTTAAAATTTCCTCGAT
>JAGBID010000085.1 GCA_017935165.1 Clostridia bacterium | reverse complement strand
CCATTGTAACAATAAGCTTGGCGTATTTCTTAAGTAAGGTCTGGTTCATCTTTTAAATCCTTATATAAAATTTATTAAAGCTCAGCAACCTTAGCCTGAAGAGCTTCGTTCTTTTTCATTACGCCCTTCTCCATATCTTCCTTCATTGTTTCAAGCTTTGAAGCAAGACAGTCATCGGAAAGAGCTAACATCTGAATAGCTAAAATGGCAGCGTTTTCTGCGCCGTCAATAGCAACTGTAGCAACAGGAATACCTGAGGGCATCTGTACTGTTGCCAAAAGAGCGTCAAGGCCGTCTAAAGTAGAGCTCTTAACGGGAATACCGATAACAGGAAGAGTGGTGTGAGCAGCTAAAACACCGCCTAAGTGAGCAGCCTTACCTGCTGCAGCGATAATAACGCTGAAACCCTCTTTCTTAGCGTTTTTGGAAAATTCTGCAGCTAACTCGGGAGTGCGGTGAGCAGACATAACCCTTACGTCACATTCTACACCGAAAGCCTTAAGCTTCTTGATAGCGGGAGCTACAACGGGAAAATCGCTGTCACTGCCCATTATTATTGCAACTTTTTTAGACATAATACTTTACCTTGCCTTTACCCTCGCAAAGGCATTCCTTCTTCATTTTGAAATGAAATAGGGCCGTGGAATGAAAGCCACAGCCCTGATTATTTACTTATGAGCGCACTAAACCCACAGAAAAACACATAGCGAATTTACTAAACTTTGAAATAAGCATAACTACGTCCTCCTGAGGCAAATACCTTACAATTATATTCTAAATGAAAGGCGACAATTTTGCAAGCAAATAAAAGCTCTTATTTAAAATTCAGCAAAAAAGCCTTATACTAAATACAAAAACAGTAAAATTTTGTCTATTTTATTCAGTAGGTGCATCCGTTGTAAAGAGCTCTTTAAGGCTTGTAGCCATACCTGCAAGTCCCTGAATGTTGGAAGGGATAATAATCTTGGTAGCTTTGCCGTCCGCAGCCTTCTCGAATGCTTCAAGGCTCTTAACAGCAATAACCTTGTCGCTGGGTGCAGCTTCGTTTAAAAGCTTTATGGAATCGGCAAGGGCCTTCTGAACTGAAAGGATAGCTTCTGCTTCACCCTGAGCCTCACGGATCTTTGTTTCCTTAACAGCTTCAGCTCTTAAAATTTCGGATTCCTTGTGACCTTCAGCAATAAGAATAGCACTTCTCTTTTCACCTTCAGCGTCAAGGATCTTAGCTCTTCTTTCACGCTCAGCCTTCATCTGCTTCTCCATGGACTCCTGAATCTCACGGGGAGGTATGATGTTCTTAAGCTCAACACGGTTAACCTTAATACCCCATGCATCGGTAGCTTCGTCAAGGATAACTCTTATCTTGGAGTTAATAACGTCACGGGATGTAAGTGTATGGTCAAGCTCCATATCACCTATAATGTTACGAAGTGTTGTAGCGGAAAGGTTCTCAATAGCGGAGATAGGTCTTTCAACACCGTAAGCGTAAAGCTTGGGGTCTGTAATCTGGAAGTAGACAACTGTATCAATCTGCATTGTTACGTTATCCTTTGTGATAACAGGCTGAGGCGGGAAGTCGATAACCTGCTCCTTTAAGCTTACCTTCTTAGAGATGCGGTCAATAAAAGGTATTTTAAAATGTATACCTGTCTGCCATGTTGAATGGTAAGCGCCTAAACGCTCCATAACGTAGGCATAAGCCTGGGGAACGATTTTTACGTTGCTTGCTATTAAAGCCACAACAATAATGATAAGTGAAATAATTACGTAGGGGATGTAATCCATACTCCGATACTTCCTTTCTTAAAAATTTATAATTAAAATAATTATCGGCAAATAAATCGGTTCTTATTCCTCGTTATCGGGAATTACTATAAGCTTTACACCGCTTATGCTTTCAACAGTTACCTTGCTTCCTTTTAAAATAACACTTCCGTCAAAGGAGTTGGCTGCCCAGCTTTGCCCTGCAACCTCTACCCTGCCTTTGCCGCTGCCGTCAAGAATATCCTCGGTAACAACGCCTTTCATTCCTACAAATCGGTCCGCGTTTGTTCTTTCAATGCCCTTCTTATTAAGCTTCTTTACAAGGGGTCTTGTAAAATAAAGTGACAAAGCTGCCACTACAGCCGCAACAGCTATCTGAATCCAAAGCTGCACACCGAAAAAACTGATTATAAGTGCTGCAAGAAAGCCTGCAACAAACCAAATAGCCACCAAGCTTACGGTAGAAGCTTCAATAATAACGCCTATAACAATCAGCGCAAGCCATAAATAAGGTGCCATATTCTTTTATTCCCCTTTCTGAAATAAAAATTACTCTTTACTACATTATATCAGCATTTACACCAAATTACAACAATTTTTACAGCTTAAATTTATTGACAAACTACCATTTATTAGTTACTATAAATTTAACCTTATATATTCGAAAGGACATAAAATTATGAAAATAATGAGCATAAACCTTTGCTGTTGGGGTAGTGATAATTTAAGTGTCGCTAACCGTAAGGAAAGAGTGAAATGCATAGTGGAAAAGTACAAGCCTGAGCTTATCGGCGTGCAGGAAGCTACCACCTACTGGATGCAGTACCTTAAAAATAACCTTACGGATTACTTCTGTGTAGGTATAGGCAGGGACGAAAACGGCACAGGAGAAGCTATGGCTATTTTCTATAATAAGAACGTATTCGACCTTAAGGAGAGCAAAACCTTCTGGCTCAGCGAAACTCCCGACGTAGTTTCAAAAGGCTGGGACGGTAACTGCAAAAGAACCTGCACCAAGGCTGTACTTGTAAGACTCAGTGACGGTAAGGAATTCGTTTATTTCAACACCCACCTTGACCACGTGGGCACAAAGGCTCAGCTTGAAGGCGTTAAGCTTATAAATAAAGAAATCGAAAAGTATTCTGACAGTCCCGTAATTCTGACAGGCGACTTTAACGTAAAGCCAAGCAGTGAGGCTTACAAAAACGTTATTTTAAAGGATACAAGAGTATTAACAGACTACAGCGAAAACATCGGCACCTGGCATAACTTCGGTAAAAACAGTGATGCGGATGCACCCATAATCGATTACTGCTTTATAAACGATAATATTACTGCTCTTTCCTATAAAGTAATCACGGATAAGGTTGACGGTGAATTTGTAACCGACCACTACCCGGTACTTGTAGAAACAGCTGACTAAGTAAAGGAGAACATATATGAGTAAAATTATAAACGACGTTGACGTATTCTTAGGCACAGGCATAGTTGATTTACCTAAGGCAGAGGGAATTGCCTCCACCTGGCACTTTATTAAGGCTATAACAGGCAATAACACCCCTGCAGCTATATTGCCCTTCGGTAAAATTTCCGCCTGCGCTTACACCGGCGGTTACTCCTCAGGCTACGGTCACCGCTATGTTAACTGTGACCCCCATGGACTTCGCACCTTCGGTAAGGAGCTTAAATGCCGCGGCTTCAGCCACCTTCACCAGCACGGTACGGGAACCATAGGTGTATACTATAATTACTTCTTAACAACCCCTCACTACGGTGACACCTGGGAAGCTAACTACCCCTACGGTATGGACGAGGAAGTTGCCACTCCCGGCTACTACAGCGTTAAGCTCAGGGAAAGCGGAATTAAAGCAGAGCTTACTGTAAGCAAGAAGGCAGCGGTTCACCGTTATGATTTTACTGAGGAAAACGGCAGTATAACTATCGACGTAAATGCAGCAGGCTTCCCTCACAGAGGTCAGGATATGCGCTGCTACAGCGAAAAATCCCGCATTAAGATTTTAAGCAAAACTGAATTTGAAGCTGAGATTATTATGCAGGAGGTACCCATCTACCTCTATGCAAAATGTGACGATGCTGAGAACATTGTTTTATGGGACGATTACTGCCACGTAAAGCGCGAGGGCGAGCTTACTTTTGAAAACGTAAAGCAGCGCTACGGCGTAAGCTTTGAATTCACAAAACCCGGCAAAAAGGAAGTAAGACTCTCACTTTCCCTTAAGAGTGTTGCCAAGGCAAAAGAAGACGTACTGAGCGAAACAAGAAGCTTTGAGGAAATTAAAGCGGATGCCGAGAATATTTGGGAAAGTCACCTTGGTAAAATTGAGGTGGAAGCACCTACCGAAAAGGACAGAAGAATGTTCTATTCCAACTTCTACCACAGCCTTGTTAAGCCTGCTGATTTCTCAGGTGAAAGCTTCCTTTATGATGACCAGGAGGACTTCATCTTAGATTTCGCCACACTTTGGGACATATATAAAACACAAACTCCTCTTATCTTTATGCTCTACCCTGAAATGAGCGAAAAGATAATTTCTACCTTTACAAGATTTTGTGAGGCTATCGGCAACATGCCTCACCGCCACGTAATATCCTCCATGACCTATAAGACTTACGACAAGCAGGCTTTAATGCTTGCAGAGCACTGCGCTTACGATGCCTTTGTAAGAAACGTTAAGGCGGATTACAAGAGATTCATTGAAGCCGCCAAGGTTGATATGTATGCAAATCATATGGGTGAACTTCACGGAAGGGAACCTGTCACCCACCCCTCCCACATTGTGGATGCAGCTGAAGCCTGCGGCGCTATGGCAGAAATTTGCCGCGCTTTGGGAATTGACGACAGCGAATTTACTAAATTCGAAAACGCCTGGAAGGAATACATAGATAAGGATACCGGACTTCTCCCCAAAGGCTACAGCTACTATGAGGGCAGTGAGTGGAACTTCTCCTTCCGTCCTATGAGAGATATGGAAGAAAGAATTAATTTAGCAGGTGGCAGAGAAAAATTCAAGGCACTGCTTGATAAATTCTTCGGTTACATTGAACCTGAGGACGTAAGCGCAAGATTTGAAGGCTACAATAACGAAACAGATTTAGAATCTCCTGCAGCTTACCATTTCTGCGGCGGTCAAAAGGAACTTTGCGAAATTACAAACGCCTGCGTAAAATATATGTTTACTGAAGGTAGGGGCGGTATTCCCGGCAATAACGATTCAGGCGGCACAACAGCCACTTATATGTGGAACGCTTTAGGCTTGTTCCCCCTTTCAGGTCAGGACAAGGTTATTATAACATCACCCTTAATGCTTAAATCTGTTTGGCACCTTTCAAACGGTAAAACCTTAACCGTTAAAAGAGAAGGCGAAGGAATTTATTCCTGCAAGGCAGTATTTAACGGCAAAGAGCTTCCTGATTTAGAGCTTAAAGCAAGTGAGCTTCAAAACGGCGGAGAACTGATTATATATATATGCATAATTAAAAATTCAATGAGGTCGGAAATCCGGCCTCTTTTAATTTATTAATAAACTCAAACACTTCATAGCAATAAAGTTCAAATTTTCCGCAATATAACCACTTGATTTACACTTAAATAACCTATAAAATGTTAATATATAACTTTACATTTATTTACAGAAAGGAAAATCATTATGTCGGATTTTTGTAAGGAAGTTAATGTCTTTCACGGAACGGATTTTTTAGATCTTCCCAAACCGGAAGGCGTGGCAGCCACTTGGCATTTCATAAAGTCCCTTTCAGGTAACAATACTCCAGCAGCTGTACTCCCCTTCGGCAAAATCTCAGCTTGCGCTTATACTTCGGGTTACACCTCAGGCTACGGCAACCATTACGTTAATTGCAACCCAAAAGAAACAAACACATTTGGTAAAGAGATGAAATGCCGCGGATTCTCCCACCTTCACCAGCACGGTACAGGAATGATAGGCACTT
>JAGBID010000084.1 GCA_017935165.1 Clostridia bacterium | reverse complement strand
GTTGCTCCCTTATCGCCAAAGTCTACACCCTTTAAGCCAATCCAGGAACCGGTTTCGATACCGCATACTACCATGTTGCCGGAGCCGCATGCTACGCTTGTTTCACCGTACTGTGTGGTGCTCCCTACTTTTTTATTATACGACACTGTTTTTCTGACAAACCCTATTGCAAGTCCAATTCTATTTCATTATTTTGGATATAACGGTAAGTTTCATAATAATCACGCTCGTTCCTGATAATATGATCGTAAAAAGACCTCTGCCATAATTTATCAAGAACAATACCCTTTTCTTTACAATATTTCAAACATTCTGTATAAACCATCGATTTATAAGCACCGACAATTCTTGTAATCTGTTCCTTTCCGTCACCTTTTGTTATATAGAAATAATCAATAAGCAGATGCACGTGGTCTGGCATTATTGCATATTTCTGAACGTGAACTTCATATTTTTCCTCAATATATTTTAAACAATTCTCGGCAATTCTGCCAAATTCATTTATTTCAGTTCCGTTTCTGAAAATATTCCTTCTTTTTTCTGTGCAAATTATAATGTGATACGCACCCGCCATAGAATAATCATAACATTTCAGCCTTATTTCTTTTCTGTTTCCCGGCATAATATCACCTCGTTTTTAATATAGCACAACCCGTTCATACGCGCAACAATAATATTTATTTTTATACAACCATATTACCGTAGGGGAGGCACCACAATGACCGTAGGGGAGGCACCACAATGACCGTAGGGGAGGCACCACAATGACCGTAGGGGAGGCCCTTGCGGCCTCCCTTCAAAATTTACCGTAATCTCAAGGGAGGCCGCGAGGGCCTCCCCTACGTCTACATTTTCAACGCGCTGAATTTTGGGCATAAAAAAAGAAGGTGTGGGGTTGCCACACCTTCCGTATCTAAGGTTGATTAGGTCTTAGATTATTTTAGATAAGTACACAGAATCGTTAAGTTAAATTACCAAGCGATATCGTCACGTGTCTTAGCCTGCTCTGCAACGTAGTCGAGGAACTCGAGGTAGAGACCGTCCTTGTCAGTCTTAACCTTGTTGATGTACTCGTCGAGGATTGCGCGAGCTTCAGCCTCTGTCTCAGCGAAGAATGCACGCTGTGTGTAGTCGGACTGAACTGTATCGTCGAGGATTTCAGCAACTTCCTGATATCTGTCGAATGTGCTTACGAGACCGTCAATAGCATAACCTTCGATGATCTCGATGGGACGCATTTCTGTTACATACTTCTCCTGATATTCAGCAGCAACTGACTTAGCAGCGCCAAGAGATTCTGTTACGGACTTCTCCTTGAACCATGTGTTCTGCTGGTTGATGAGCTGGAATCTACCGAAGTTTTCGCCAACACCGAGTTCGTCTCTCTTCTCACCCTTAGCTTCGATTGTTGCATCGTCATCACCTGCTGCGGGCCAGTATTCAGCGTTAGCTCTGGGGAGACCTTCTTCGTTGTAATCAAATGTTACACCGGGGATACCATAGCTGTAGATAGCCTGGCCTTCGAAGCTGTTCATGTAATCAAAGATTGTGAGAGCTGCTTCGAGGTTGGAGCATGTGGAGGGGAAGAAGATAACGGGAGAACCTGTTCTACCCTGAGATTCGATCTGTACGGACTGCTTGCCATCAACATAGTTGAGGGGACCGATAGCCTCATAGAGCCAATCGGGATGATCTTCGAGAAGACCTGCATCGTACTGTGTGTCACCGTTGTACATAGCACCGTAGAAGAGAACTGTACCGTTGCCCATGAGCTGGTCAGCACGGTCATCAGTATGTGTGAAGCACTCAACGTCCATGATACCGGAGTTTACGAGATCCCACATAACCATGTTCTTCTCGATCCATCTGTCGGAGAGGAGGTCAGATGTAACTGTACCGTCGTCATTGAGGATGTAACCTGTGAGAGCGAATCTGTCATAGGATGTGAGGAACTGGCCATAAGACCAACCAGCATGACGTGTAGAAGCAACGATACAATCGTTACCGTTAGCGTCCTTAAAGCCGTGAGCCTGAGCCTTCTTCATAACGTCAACGAGCTGCTCTGTTGTTCTGATCTCAGCGGGATCAAAGCCGAGTGCCTCGGGAACGTCACCACGAACGAATGTACCATAGGACCAATGCTGAGCGTCGTCAGCACCAGTAAGCTCCTGGGGTAACCAGTAAACCTTACCGTCGCCGTTGAAAGCGATGTCGTTCTCATAGTACTTGATGGAGATTCTGCCGATCTCGAAGGGGAGCTGGATGTACTTGTAGAGGTCCTTCTTGGAGCCTGTGATGTACTCTGTGAGCTCTGTGATTGTGCCTTCGTTAGCACCCTTCTTGATGATACCAGTTTCGCCGCCTGTACCGCCCCAGTTTGCGCAGGAAACGATGTCAGGCATGTCGCCGGAAGCAAACATGAGGTTTAATTTCTCAGTTTCCTTCATCATACAACCGTCGATCTGAACTGTAACGCCGATCTTCTCACGAACGTATGTAGCCTGAGCATTTTCATACCAGTCTTCTTCAGCGTCTGCGTTACCGTTCCAAGCCTTAACCATGTAAAGCTTTACGTCATCAAACTTCTGCCAGGGGAAGTCGCTCTCAGCGCCTTCATCAGGTGTGCTTTCTTCGTCGCCAGCATCTTCAGATGTAGATGTGGAAACAGAAGTAGAAGTAGATGTGCTTGTGCTTGTGCTTGTTGTCTTGCCGCCGCAAGCTGCAAATACAGTAACGATCATAGCAAGAGCAAGAAGCATAGCAAGAATTCTTGTCTTCATAATTATTTTCCTCCTGAAAATTTTATATGGAATGTAAAAGGTAATCACCCTTTTACTAAAACCAACTAAAGTAATAAAAATTAATTATGAATAACTTATTCTTATCAAGTTATTCAATTTACAAGGTACGTGCGGCTTAGCCGCCGCCTCTTTTAAGCAGAGAGAATTACTCCTCTCTTGAGGCTAAGAGAATTATACTATAAAAATTTCCAATTGTCAACACATTAGGTGGTTACAGTTTAGTAACCTTTTTGTAACATTTTAGAAATATATAACATTTTGTGTCCACGGTTACAGCATTTATTGTGATATTTAACAGCATTTTTCCTTTTTGTTATTAAACATTGTCCGCCATACAAGGACAGGGGGGAGGAATGCCATTGAAGGTTCGTGCGCCACGAGGACGAGGTGTGGTCGATTTACATTCGTAGGGACAACATTTACTGTTGTCCGAAACACTGAAGGTGTTTGATTACAGCGAGCTTTAGTTGTGAAAGAGGGTAATTAGTTCTAATCTGTATCTCCTCATCCGTCACTCACTACGTTCGTGCCACCTTCCCCGCTGGGGAAGGGGACACACCACTGCGACGCAATTAATGTATATACGTAGTGACCACCCACGGGCAACTCGGCTACCTGCCCCCACGGGCAACTCGCCTCCCCTGCAAGGGGAGGAAAATTTTGCGTAGCAAAATAGGAGGGGTTGGGAAAAAGTTTATCTCAATTTAATTACAACCCCTCAGTCTTTTGAAAAGCGGACAAGACACTTTTCAAAATCCAGCTCCCCTTGCAGGGGCGCCGAGAACACGACTCTGGGGCTTCCTCTACGGTTTATACATTAATTGCGTCGCAGACCATTAACGTGTCGCAGACACGCATCACTAGTGAAACGTCATCACGTGCGTAGCATGTATCACTCCTCACTCGCACAGCGTGGCGTTATGCGTCGCAGTGGTGGGTTCCCTTACTACGGTATGAGTATTACTGTAATCTTACGAAATCCGTCTGACAAATTATGCAGTAAAATTATCTCTTGATGCGCAGGTAAGCGCCTGCTTTAATCTTTTTGTCGGTTTTTAAATAAACCTTCATAGTTGCGTGGGGTGCAACCTCAATGGGGTTTAAATCGCCGTCGAAAATTTCATCAAGCTTCACTTCGTAAGCATCGCTTTCAGGCTCTAAAATATCAGCTACTGCGCCCTTGTAGAAGCGGTTGCGCTGTGAAAGTACAGCCATACCTTTCTCTTCATCATAGCCGTCTGTGACGGCTATAACCTCGTATTTCCTTATGTAGCCGCCGTCCTCAGTGTTCTGACCGGGCTCGGTTTCATTATAGAAGCCTGTGCTGTAACGGCGGTGGGAGATTTTCTCAGTCTCCTCCTTAATCCAGGCAGGAAGTTTTTCCCCGGGCTTATTAAAATAATGGTCAATAGCCTTTCTGTAAGCGTTTGTAATGCAGGCGACGTAGTAAGCGCTTTTTGCTCTGCCTTCAATTTTAAGGCTTGTTATACCCGCCTCAGTCAGCTCCTTAATGTAATCAATCATACACATATCGGCTGAGTTCATAATAAAGGTCTTACCAAGGGCGTTTCCGATGCTTTCACCGGGGACCTTATTTTTTTCCTCAATAATGGTAAATTCCTCGCCGGGGCGCTTTTTCTCCATAAGTGTGTATTCCCATCTGCAGGGCTGGGCACAGTCGCCGCGGTTGGCGTCTCTGCCTGTTAAGTAGCTGGAAAGCAGGCATCTGCCGGAGAAGGAAACACACATAGCGCCGTGCACAAAGGCTTCAATTTCAATATCCTCGGGTATAGCGTCCCTTATTTCTCGGATTTCCTTAAAATTAAGCTCACGGGCAAGGACTATTCTTTTGGCACCAAGGGCTACAAATGCCTTGGCCGTTTCCTTATTAACAATACCTGCCTGGGTGGAGATATGAATATCAACACCGCTTGCGTAGGTTTTAGCCATTTCCATAACGCCTAAGTCAGCAACAATCAAGCCATCTACGCCTATTTCTTTAAGGTAGCTTAAGTAAGGCGGTAAGTATTCAATCTCGTTATTATGGGGAACTGTGTTGCAGGTAACGTAAACTCTTACGTTCTTTTCGTGGCAGAGCTTTACAGCCTCCAATAATTCCTCGTCAGAGAAGTTGGAGGGTGCAGTTCTCATACCGAAGTTCTTGCCTGCAAGGTAAACGGCATCCGCACCGTAAGCTAAAGCGGAAATAAGTCTTTCCATATCGCCGACGGGAGATAAAAGTTCAGGTTTTCTCATTATATAAATCTTCCTATATTAGTTTTTAAGGCTCTGCATCGGGGCAGGGATTCTGCCGCCGCGGTTAATAAACTTGGCAGGAGATTTTGTGTTGACCTCCATAATGGGACCGCCGCCAAGGAGACCGCCGAAGTTAAGCTCCTCGCCTGCTTTCTTGCCTATGGCGGGAATAAGTCTTACTGCGGTTGTCTTACTGTTAACCATACCTATGGCAGCCTCGTCAGCTATAATGCCGGAAAGTATTTCGTTTGAAACGTCACCGGGAACAATAATCATATCAAGTCCAACGGAGCAAACGGAGGTCATTGCTTCAAGCTTGGTAAGGCTTAAAGCTCCGCTTCTTGCCGCTGCAATCATACCTGCATCCTCAGAAACAGGGATAAATGCGCCGGAAAGTCCGCCAACGTGACTGCTTGCCATTACGCCGCCCTTTTTAACAGCATCGTTTAATAAAGCAAGGGTAGCTGTAGTGCCGTGTGCACCGCACTGCTCAAGACCCATTTCCTCCAAAATATAGGCAACGCTGTCGCCTACGGCAGGGGTGGGGGCAAGGGAGAGGTCAACTATACCGAAGGGTGTGTCAAGTCTTTTTGAAGCCTCCTGAGCAACAAGCTGACCCATTCTTGTAATCTTAAATGCCGTTCTCTTAATGAGCTCGGCTACCTTACTGATATCATCTGTGTCGCTTAATTTTGAAAGTGCAGCTCTTACAACACCGGGACCGGAAACACCGACGTTAATAACTCTGTCAGGCTCACCGACACCGTGGAACGCGCCTGCCATAAAGGGGTTATCCTCAGGTGCGTTACAGAATACAACAAGCTTAGCAGCACCGATGCACTCTCTGTCCTTTGTAAGTATAGCGGCATCCTTAATGGCTTTACCCATCATTTTAACGGCGTCCATATTTATACCTGCCTTGGTGGAGCCAATGTTTACGCTGGAGCATACGAAATCTGTTGTGGCTAAAGCCTCGGGAATGCTTAAAATAAGCTCCTTATCGCCGTTTGAGAAGCCTTTTTGAACAAGTGCGGAGTAACCGCCGATAAAGTTGACACCAACCTCTTTAGCTGCCTTATCAAGGATTTTAGCAAACTTAATGGGGGAATTATATGCCTTATCGTTTAAACCGAAGCTCTGGCAGGCACCTGATATCATAGCAATAGGTGTAACGGAAATTCTTTTGTTAACTATCGGAATGCCGTACTCCTTGCTTATATCCTCACCTGTTTTAACAAGGTTCTGGGCGTAGCGGCAAATTTTATCATAAACCTTATTTGTGGCCTTGTTTATGTCGGGGTCAATACAGTCAATGAGGCTTATACCCATAGTAATAGTTCGTACGTCCAGGTCCTCATTTTCTATCATATTTATGGTTTCAAGTATATCTCTTGTGTTAAGCATAATAGTCCTTTCTTTATTTATATGTTGTTAACCTTGTTATAATCAGAGTGAGGTCACTAATTTCCTAAGAAAGTTTCCCGCATGGGGAAGCGGACCTGTTACTGCAACGCAAAACAGCCTTCCCCTCGAGGGGAATGGGGGGTAAATGAACGCAAGCGTTCAAAGTGGATGAGGTGTAACATAACCTGCACTAATCTTCTTCCACCTCATCCGTCACTCACTACGTTCGTGCCACCTTCCCCTCGAGGGGAAGGCAGTAATATATTTCTTTACTCATACTACCCTCAAGGAAGGGGACCCTACAAGGTATTAATATTTGCATAGCGGAATAATTAAATTCTGTGCATTGAATTGAAAATATCCTCATGCATTACGTGTATTTTAAGTCCTTCCTTTTCGCCTAAGGCAACAAGCTTGTCAGAAAGCTCAGTAAAGCTTACGGTGCATTTCTCTGTATCTATCATCATAATCATAGCAAAAAGCTCCTGCATTATGGACTGTGTAACCTCAATAACGTTAGCGCCGTTATCTGCGCAAATTGTACTTACCTTTGCAAGAATACCAACGGCATCCTTACCTAAAACTGTAATAATCGCTTTCATAATTATGTAAGGCTCTTATCCTCATAAAAGCCGCTCCTTTAAAATATACATTGTAATTATGAAATAAAATTTCCTTTAAGTCAATAGATACCAAAGATTATTTTATTAAATTTAAAATAGGGGTTTATTTATTGAAGTCTTTATGGTATTATAGTATTAACTATTTTTATGCCCAAAAAGGAATTAAGTAATGCAGTACAAAAATATATCAGACCTTCACACACATTGTGAATTTTCTTTTGACAGCTCAGAAGCTCCCATAAATATGCTTAAAAGAGCTGAGGAATTAGGTTTAAAATACTATGCCTTAACAGACCACTGCGAATGCCACGTCTATTTTCAGGACGGCACCGATAAGGAGATGGAAAGGGCATATAAATGGATGAGCGAAACAAAGCGCGATTACAAAGGTCCCGTTAAGTTTTTAAAGGGAATTGAACTGGGTCAGCCAAGTCAGGATATTAAAGCCGCCATGCACGCTTTAAACGGCAGGGATTATGATATTGTATTAGGCTCACTTCATAACATAAAGGGTGAGGAGGACTTCTTCTTCTGGCACAGAATGACTATGGACGTGGACTACGGCCTTGACAGATATTTCCGTGAAATACTTGAAATGCTGGAATTTAAAATATTCGATGCCTTAACCCACTTAACCTACCCTGCACGCTACATCTACTGCGAGTGCGGCGAGGATATTAACTATAAAAGGTATATAAATCAGGTGGAGGAAGTTTTAAAGAAGCTTATTAAGAACGGCATCGCTCTTGAAGTAAATATGAAGAGGGATTTCATCAAGCTTCACGATATAGAGCCCGATATTGAAATATTCAAAATGTACAGGGCTTTAGGCGGTAAGCTTGTTACAATAGGCAGCGATGCTCACGACACAGCTTTCCTCGGCCACGGTATGAACGAAGCTTTAAGTATGCTTAAGGGCATTGGCTTTGATTCCTACACAGTATTTGAAAAGAGAAAACCCATTGAAATTGCAATAGAATAAGAAAGGATATTATTATGGAAAAGAAGAAAGAAAAACTTTTAAACATCTTATCGGAAAATGCACAGCTCAGCAATGAACAGCTCAGCGTTATGATAGATGAAAGCCTTGACTTCGTTAAGGAAGCAAAGAAGGAATTTGAAAAGGAAGGCATTATTAAAGGCTACAAGACACTTGTTAACTGGGAAAAGTTCGGTAAGGCTACAGCATCAGCAATTATTGAATTAAAGGTTACTCCCCAGCGTAATACAGGCTTTGATGAAATTGCCGCAAGAATTATGGAATTCCCTGAGGTTGAGTTCGTTTACCTTATGTCAGGCGGCTTCGACTTAGCCGTTATGGTTAACGCCGCAACAATGGCAGACGTTGCCATGTTTGTTGCAAAGCGCCTTGCTCCCATAGGCGGCATACTTTCCACAGCTACTCACTTTGTTTTAACAAGATATAAGGACGGCGGCAAGGTATTTGCAAATGATGAGGAAGAGATAGACGAGAGAGGAAGCAACCTTTGTGATTGATTACAGCACTAAAATTAACCCTACACTTAAGAATATCAAACCCTCAGGCATAAGAAAGTTTTTCGATATAGCTAACGAGCTTGAGGATGTTATCTCCCTTTCCGTCGGTGAGCCTGACTTCCACACCCCTTGGCATATTCGCGAGGAAGGCATCTACTCCCTTGAAAAGGGAAGAACTCGCTACACTCCCAACAAAGGCTTTATTAAGCTCAGGGAAGAAATAAGCGCTTATTTAAAGCGCAAGTTCAGTCTCGAATATTCTCCCCAGAAGGAAGTACTTGTAACAGTCGGCGGCAGTGAAGCTATTGACCTTTGCATCCGCGCACTTATAAATAAAGGAGATGAGGTGCTTATCCCCGAACCCAGCTTTGTCTGCTACGTACCCATCACACAGATGGCAGGGGGCGTGCACGTTACAATCAAAACAACGGCGGAAAACAAGTTTAAGCTTATGGTAGAGGACCTTGAAAAAGCGGTTACCGATAAAACAAAGCTCCTTGTGCTTCCTTACCCCAATAACCCCACAGGCGGTATTATGGAGAGGGATGAGCTGAAAGCTGTGGCTGACTTTATAGTCAAGCACGATTTAATCGTCCTTTCCGATGAAATTTACGCCGAGCTTACCTACACAGGTCACCGCCACGTTTCAATTGCCGAGCTTCCCGGTATGAAGGAGAGAACTGTTATTGTCAACGGTTTCTCCAAGTCCCATTCTATGACAGGCTGGCGTATGGGTTATGCCGTAGGTCCTGCCGAGATTATCTCACCTATGACTAAGCTGCACCAGTTTGCTATAATGAGTGCTCCCACAATGAGCCAGTACGCCGCAATTGAAGCTTTAAGAAACGGCGACGAGGACATTGAGAAAATGCGCAGCGAGTACGATATGCGCCGCCGCCTTATAGTGGACGGCCTTAACAAGATGGGACTTACCTGCTTTGAGCCTGAAGGCGCATTTTACGTGTTCCCTTCCATTAAGTCAACGGGGCTTAGCTCTGCTGAATTCTGCGAGAAGCTCATTTACAGCAAGGGTGTTGCCGTTGTGCCCGGTGATGCTTTCGGTGAAAGCGGCGAAGGCTTTGTCAGAATTTCCTACTGCTATTCAATTAACCATATAACTGAAGCTCTTGAAAGAATGCAGGCATTCATCAAGGAGCTTAAGGAAGGTAAATAAACTGATGAACAAGGTTTTTCTAAATAAAATCGAAACCTACGATATCGAGAAGTTAAAAGATATATACAGCAGAATATTTTCCGAAATTGACCTTAAAAGCAAAATCAAGGAAGGTATGACCGTTGTTATAAAGCCTAACCTTGTAATTAAAAGTAAACCGGAAAGCGGTATTATAACCCACCCAAACGTGGTTGCCGCCGTAGGAATACTTATTAAGGAAATGGGTGCAAAGGTACTTATTGCCGAAAGCAGCGGCGGTCTGTTCACTCCTGCTACCTGCAAGATGGTGTTTTCAGGCTCAGGCTATACGGAAATTGCCGAGAAATACGGCTTTACGCTTTATACCGAGGCTGAGTTCAGTAAGGTAACAATAAATAAACCTTACATCTGCGGCGAGCTTAACGTAATAAACCCTTATATAAATCCTGACTTTGTTATCGACATAGCAAAGCTTAAGTCCCACTCAATGACAGGTCTTTCAGGTGCCGTTAAGAATCTTTTCGGTGTTGTACCCGGACTTCAAAAGCCTGAGCTTCATTGCCGCTTTCCTAAGGAAGAGGATTTTGTTAAAATGCTTACGGACGTCTGTGAGTTTGTTAAGCCAAACCTCTCAGTAATGGACGCTATTGACGGACTTGAGGGCGACGGTCCCACAGGCGGTATAAAGAAGCATATGGGCTTTACAGCTGTCAGCGAAAGTCCCTACGCCCTTGACTACGTGTGTGCCAAGATAATCGGTATGGAGCCGGAGAATATCAAGATGATGGCATTCTCCACGGAAATGGGTCTTACGCCAAAAAGCCTTGATGAAATAGAACTTAATGATGATATCAACAAATATCTTATCAAGGATTTCTTAATGCCCAAAAGTAAAACCACTGACTTTATTGACAGAATTCCGAAATTCTTAAGACCCTTGGCAGCAAAAATCGCAACTCCCAAGCCTTATATTAAAAAGGATAAATGTGTCGGATGCGGCAAATGCGCTGAAAGCTGCCCTCAGCACACAATAGAGATAATCAACAAGAAGGCAGAAATAAATTACAAGAACTGTATTAAGTGCTTCTGTTGTCACGAAATGTGTCCCATTCACGTAATTGACATCAAGCGCCTTAAAATATTTAACTTATAAAGGAATTAATTAAAATGCTCATTAATGCTTATGCTAAAATCAACCTCACTTTGGACATAACAAGAAAAAGAAGCGACGGTTATCACGACATCAGCACCGTTATGCAGTCCATATCCCTTTGTGACGAGCTGGAGCTTACAAAGAATAAGGACGGTAAAATTAAAATATCCTGCAACAAACGCGGGGTTCCCACCGACGAAAGGAACTCTGCCTATAAGGCTGCCAAAGCCATAATGGAATACTGCGGTATTACGGAGATGGGCGTAAATATTTTCATCAATAAATCAATTCCCGTTGAAGCAGGTATGGGTGGCGGCAGTGCGGACGCTGCAGCCGTGCTTTTAGGAATGAACAAGCTTTTCGATTTACAGCTTACAGACGGAATTTTAGTTGATATCGCCGCAGGAATCGGAGCTGATGTACCCTTCTGCCTTTTGGGCGGTACAAGAAGGTGTGAAGGTATAGGCGACGTTATGATGGAAGTGCCGCCAATTCCCGAGTGCTTTATTCTTATCTGCAAGCCGCCCGTTGGCGTAAGCACAGCCCTTGCCTACAGTGAGAGTGACAAATACCCCCAAGACGGCAGTTTTATGACTCCTTTGATGGTAGATGCCCTCAGCACCGGTGACATAAACAAGGTGGTTGAAGCTATAGGAAACCGATTTGATGATATACTCCAGATTCCCGACGTACAGATAATCAAATCCCTTATGGATGAATACGGTGCTTTAGGCTCCTGTATGACAGGCAGCGGCAGCGCAGTGTTCGGTATTTTTAAGGATGAACTTAAAGTTAAGGAAGCTTACGAGATTTTAAAGCCTTACGGCGACGTATTTATCACAAGACCCATGAATAAACAGTAAAAAAAGACCTGAGCGGTAAATCCGTTCAGGTCAAATTTTTTATTAAACTTTAAACATAAGGTCGCCGTATGTGGGGTAGGGCCAAAGCTTTCTTGAAACCAAGGTCTCCATACTGTCAACAGCTTCTCTTAAAAGCTCCATAACGGGAATTATGCTGTCCTTATAATGCTTGGCAAGGTCCAAAATCTTACCCTCAAATACTTTACCCTTTTCAAGGTTAGTTTCCAGTAAGCCTGAAAGTGAGTAGGCTTTGTCAAGGTTAGTACTTAATTTCTTTACAATTTCCGTTTCACTTACAGCAATAAGGTCGGGGAGTACGGATTTCTTGACCGAAATTTCCTCGCAAAGCTCCTTAATATACTTACTTACAGCAGGGTAAATATCACGCCTGAACATCTGAAGCATTGTTAAAGCTTCAATGTTAATTGTCTTACTGTAGTTTTCAAGGATAACGTCGTGGCGGCTTTTAAGCTCAACAGGTGTGTAAATTTTATGTGAAGTGAAAAGGTCAATGCTCTTTTCGGATATGTAGTGAGGCAGGGCATCCACAGTAGTCTTAAGGTTATAAAGTCCGCGCTTCTCAGCTTCCTTTACCCAAGCTTCGCTGTAACCGTCACCGTTGAATATAATCCTCTTGTGGTCACGGTAAACGCGCTTAATAAGCTCGTTAAGCTCACGGGAGAAGTCATTGGTGTTTTCAAGAATATCTGCAAACTGCTTTAATTCCTCAGTAACTATTGTGTTCATAATTACGTTGGAGCAGGCAATTGACATGGAAGAACCCAGCATTCTGAATTCAAATTTGTTACCGGTGAAAGCGAAGGGTGAGGTTCTGTTTCTGTCGGTTGTATCCTTGGGAAGGTTAGGCAGGGCGTGTACGCCAATTTCCATATGTGTGCTTCCGGGACCCTCGTAGGAGTCGTTATTTTCAATAGCTTCAAGGATATTAGTAAGCTCATCGCCAAGGAAAATGGAGATAATGGCAGGGGGAGCTTCGTTAGCACCTAAACGTAAATCGTTGCCGGCAGATGCAGCTGAAACTCTTAAAAGCTCCTGGTACTCATCAACGCCTTTGATAATAGCGCAAAGGAATAATAAGAACTGTGCGTTTTCCTGAGGATGCTTACCGGGGTTTAAGAGATTCTTGCCTGAATCCGTGCTCATTGACCAGTTGTTATGCTTACCTGAGCCTGTTACCTTACCGAAGGGCTTTTCGTGAAGCAGGCAAACCAGGTCGTGCTTTTTAGCCACGTTCTTCATAATTTCCATTGTAAGCTGGTGGTGGTCGGTGGCAATGTTGGTGGTTGTGAAAATAGGTGCAAGCTCGTGCTGTGCAGGGGCAGCTTCGTTATGCTTTGTTTTTGCAAGTATACCTAACTTCCAAAGCTCCTCATCAAGCTCCTTCATATAAGCCATAACTCTGGGTTTGATGGCACCGAAGTAGTGGTCGTCCATCTCCTGACCTTTAGGTGCCTTTGCGCCGTAAAGGGTTCTGCCGCAGAATAAAAGGTCGTCACGCTTGTCAAAAAGCTTCTTGTCAACAAGGAAATATTCCTGCTCGGCGCCAACTGTAGTTGTTACCTTCTTGGTGTAGATATCGCCGAATAAACGGAGAATTCTTAAAGCCTGTACGTTTAAAGCCTCCATTGACTTTAAAAGGGGAGTTTTCTTGTCCAGCACCTCACCGCCGTAGCTGCAGAAGGCTGTGGGAATACAAAGGGAGCCGTCCTTAATAAATGTGTAGGAGGTAGGGTCCCAGGTAGTGTAACCCCTTGCTTCAAAGGTAGCTCTTAAACCGCCTGAAGGGAAGGAGGAGGCATCAGGCTCGCCCTTTATAAGCTCCTTGCCTGAAAATTCCATTATGATTCTGCCGTCAGCTGTAGGGGAGATAAAGCTGTCGTGCTTTTCTGCTGTAATGCCAGTCATAGGCTGGAACCAATGTGTATAGTGGGTTGCGCCCTTCTCAATTGCCCAGTCCTTCATAGCGTTGGCAACTGCATTGGCAACTGTTATATCAAGGCTTTTGCCGCTGTCAATAGTCTTACGGAGTGATTTATATATATCCTTAGGGAGCCTTCTCTGCATTATGTCGTCGTTAAAAACAAGACTGCCGAACAGCTCAGGAATTTCGTGATGACCGTTCATTTTATTATCCTTTCAGAGTGAATTAAAATAAAAAACCAATGTAATTTTATTACATAACAGCTATTTTGTCAATAATTTAACTAAAACATAAAAATTAAATGCAACAGATTTAAATTTGAAATAAAGTGTCGGAAAATGCCGAAAGCTTTATTTTCACTTCAAAAAGATTAAGTCGCACTATTAATTTTGACATTTATTAAAGCTTTGCTATTTATTATTTTTAAAAATTGTGTTATAATAGCTTTAGTGTATTATCATAATAAGTTAAATTCAAGTCAAATGTAAAAATAACAAAGAAAACCTTCGATATTTGAAAATTTTTGTTGACTAAGAGGCTTCATTTTGGTATAATACATTGATGGTAAATTCAGCAGAGAGATTTGCTGTTTGGATATAACAAGAGGAAAGAGGTAAAGCTGAAATGAGTAAAGCATACTTAGTTTTAGAAAACGGCAAAGTTTTTGAAGGCGAGTCTTTCGGTGCTCAGGCAACAGTTACTGCGGAAGTAGTGTTTACAACCGGTATGGTTGGCTATCTTGAAACATTAACAGATAAGAGCTTTGAGGGTCAGATCGTTTGTCAGACTTTCCCGCTTATTGGTAATTACGGTGTTATTTCCGATTCTTTTGAAGGTGATAATATCGGTCCTCGCGGTTACATTGTTAAAGAGTGGTGTCAAGTTCCTTCTAACTTCCGTTCAGAGGGTGAGCTTGACACTTTTTTTAAGGCCCGCGGCGTAGTCGGACTTTGTAAAATAGATACCCGAGCACTTACAAAAATGCTCCGTACCGAGGGTGTTATGAACGGTGTTATCACCGCTGACCCCGAAAGTGTTGACCTTGAAGCTTTAAAGGTTTTTAGGGAAACAAAGCTTACTGAGAAAACAAGTGCCAAGGAAATCACAAAGGTTAATGAAGGCGCAAAGTACAAGGTTTGCCTTCTTGATTTTGGTGCAAAGAAGAGTCTTATCAATAACATAGCAGCAAATGATGCTGAGGTTATTGTTTGTCCTCCCACAATCAAAGCAGAGGAGATTAAGAATTTAGGTGCAGACGCAGTAGTAATTTCTGACGGTCCCGGTAACCCTGAGGATAACGAAGAAGCTATTGAGAACATCAAGGAAATTATGGCACTTAACTTACCCATTATGGGTGTTTGCCTTGGTCATCAGCTTTTAGCACTTGCGAGCGGCTTTAAAACATATAAATTAAAGTACGGTCACCGCGGTGCAAACCAGCCCGTTAAGTATAGCGTAACAGGCAGGGTAATGATTACAAACCAGAACCACGGCTACGCTGTATGTGATGAAAGTGTTGACGAAAATATTGCTATTAAAGCATTTACAAACGTAAACGATAAGACAAACGAAGGTCTTATTTACAAGAATATAAAGGCATTAACAGTTCAGTTCAACCCCGTAGTATGTGACGGCCCTGCCGATACAAGCTGGGTATATGCTGATTTCTTCAAAATGCTCGAGAAATAATTTTAAGAAAATAAGAAGAAAGGAAAAACGTTATGCCACTTAATAAAGATATAAAAAAGGTTCTCGTTATCGGTTCAGGTCCCATTGTTATCGGTCAGGCTGCTGAGTTTGACTATGCAGGTACTCAGGCTTGCCGTGCTCTTCGTGAGGATGGCATCGAGATAGTTCTCGTTAACTCCAACCCTGCAACAATTATGACAGACAGTGCTATGGCTGACAGAATTTATATCGAGCCCTTAACACTTGAGACAGTTAAAAGAATAATTAAGAAAGAAAAGCCCGACAGCATTCTTTCAGGTTTCGGCGGTCAGACAGGTCTTACACTTTCAATGCAGCTTGCAAAGGAAGGCTTTTTGGAAAAACACAATGTTACTCTTTTGGGTGCAAATCCCGAAACTATTGACAAGGCTGAGGACAGACAAT
>JAGBID010000083.1 GCA_017935165.1 Clostridia bacterium | reverse complement strand
GCTTACCGAGTTTTGGCTCCATACAGGCAAAAGCACAGTCATCAAACAATATAGGCATTGTTTTTATGCCGTGCTTAAAGGCTACAGAAACAAAATTTTCGAAATTATTAAAGAAGCTTTCTTTATCCTCCTTATAAAGAATATACTGCAAGAAAACCCTTGCTACGTTAAAATTCAGTTCCTCAGCCTTAATAAGCTCCTTTTCGATAACTCCAATGTCAAAGCTTTCTTTCTGCCACATTTCTGTGGAGTTAACTGCATAAGAAGGTACGTAATTCATACCGACTATCCAAGGCTGATTCTTATACCACTCCCAAGCTTTTTCCTTTGACCACATAATAATCCTCCTATGTTTTTATTAAGATTTATTTATAAAATTCATCCAGCTTAAAAATCCTCAGTTTTGCAAAATCATAAAGCCTTGTAACCGTATCCGCGCCCTTATAGTAAAGGCCATAAAGCTTTTTGTCCCTGATTTTAGCACCGCTTTGCTCTAAAGTCTCCTTGTTTTCATCCAGAATTTCATATATATTCTCCGCTGTAAAAACAGTTTCTTTAAGCTCTGCCCAGCGTTTATTTATGCTTTCCTCCAAACTAAGGGTGCCGTACTTCTGCTTATTGTACTCCATAAATCCTTTGATTTTGCTGTACTCAGACTTTCCTGCATAAACGTTCATACTTTGCTCGTAGTCATAGGCAAAATTATCATTCTTCCAGACAACACCTAAGGAGATATCCACATCCCAAGGGACAAAGTAAACGCTGTATTCTTCGCCGTTCCACTTTAGAACGTAGTACATATTTTTAAAGCCTGAATTATCGGTAATAACTCCGTAATTAAAGAATATGCTGAAATCCACAAAAGCATCCGTATTATAATATTTAGCGCTTAAGCTGAAAAGGTGGGTACGTGCAATATCATAGGTTTCTTTTTCACCGAAAGGAGAGTAAATAATTTCGTAAGCTTTCTCCGCTGTGTCAGCCTCCCAGGTAGGCCTGCCTTTAAAAAGTATGTCCTTTTCCTTATCAAGCTGAAGGTATTTTCTGTCCACCCTTCTTTGAAGCAGGTATAAACCTCTGTACTCGCCGTTTATTACAAGCTCCACGTACTCGCCCTGTGACATTTTAAAGTTTTTTCCGTCCGCCGCAATATACTTATTCCATAAATCCATAAGGGATTTTTCCCTTAAGTCGGTATCGTCACGGTTCATTGGGTTTAAAATCCAGTCGTCGTCACTTCCAAGGGCTAAAAATTTCTCGTCATAGTTATCGCCTTTGTTTTTAAGGGATAATTTATAAGGCTTTTTGTTGTCATTTAAGGAGGAACCGCCCCTTACGTGCCACTCAAGTCCGCTTTCCTTAATGCTGAGGGTATCCGTCTTTGGGTCAGCGCCTGCAAACAGAACAAGCTCACCTGCAAGCACGTCCCTTTTCTCCTCGTTTTTATAGGCAAAGCTTCCGTCTATTGACATCACGGGCAGGGTTGTAATAACCACGTCTATAATTCTGTACTCCTTACCTTTTATAGCAGCAAGGGATAAATACATATTACCCTTAACAGAGCCTTTTATATCCTTCAAAGGTCCGTCGTTTATAAAATAAAGCTCGTATTCCTCAGAGCTTAGCTCACCTAAAAGGCTTTCGAAGCTGTCAAGGGCGCTTTCGGGCTGAGAAATATATATTCTCTCCCATTTTTCATCGGAGGGAACTTTTTTACCCTCAAAGTAAATTTTGCCTGTGTCAAACCTGCTGCCAAGAGTATAAGAATCAAGGAAGCTTTTTCCAATCACCTTACATCCCATACATTTTCCGCTTTCGGCACCTATTAAAAATACCAAAGAAAACAGTAAAGCAGAAAACAAAACAAGTATAAATGCAAGTTTCATTTTCTGCTTCTTAATCATAATAGTTCCCTCACTTTTACTTTATAAAGGAAGTCTTTTACAGTCTTCACCCAAGGCTATTCTGCCAAGGTAATATTTTGAAAATGCCGTCTGGTTTAGTTTACCAAGCTCTAACTGCTTTGCAATAAAATCCGGCAGGAATTCATCGTACTTTACTTCCAATATATGCATACCTTTGGGAAGTACGGGAATTCGTAAATCCGCTTTTTCGTCCAAAAAAGTATCAATATATTTGCTTGCGGAGATGTTTCTGTCAAAAGTAATTCTCACGTTACCTGCACTGTGGACAAATGCTGTTCTTTCGTAGCTGATTATCACCTTTGGCTCCATTTTAAAGCATTTCATATTTAAAAGAAGTCGGTTTAAAACCTTTCTTTCGCCAAATGGAATATCGTGCTCTCCTTTTATTATTTTCCTGAATTCCTCCACGCTTAATTTGCAGGAGCTTTTTCTGTTAAAGCCGTTTATCTTTTCCTTTATTTCAAGTCTCAATTCACTTAAACCGGGGTAATAGGTACGGATTCTGTACTTTGACCTTAAATCCACGCCTGCATCATTATCAAGCATAGAGCTGTTTTTTATGTCGTCAAGGTAAATACTCCTTACTTCGTAGCAGTCACCTTCCTGATGAATATCCTGACTCATTACCGGTTTAAGGCGGCTTTCAAGAATTTTTAAATCCATATCGGAAACGATATATTTATTTTCTGCTCTGAAATCCATTAAGGTATCCTCATCAGAATCTTACGTCGCCGTCGTGGGTCATAAGCTGTACTGCGCTTACTGAGCTGATTTCGGAGACTTCGCTTACAAGCTTGCTTTCATCCTTAACCTGAAGCTCAATTATCCATTCGGTGCCGTTTTTATTTATATTGCGGCTTCTTACCTTGTATTTTCTTGTGAAAGCTTTAATCTTATTCATAATTTCCGCTTCACACTTAGCATTTTCCCCACATACAACCAGAAGGCAGGGAGCCTTAAAGGAAGGAATAAGGTCAAGAAGTGATACAAGAAGAGCAACTAAAAGCGAAAGAATCAGCGAAAGCTCGAAAAGTCCTGCACCCGTAACAATACCTATGCTTATACTCCAGAAAAGGTAGGTTAAATCCTGAGGGTCTTTAACGGCATTTCGAAATCTTACAATGGAAAGAGCACCCACCATACCGAGGCTGATGGTTAAATTACTGCCCATTGCAATCATAATAGCTGCTGTGATAAGGGGCAATACTGCAAGGGAGCGGTTAAAGCTTCTGTTATAAAATCCGCTTCTTGAATTAAATTTATATACGAAATAAATGAATAAACCGAACGCAACAGCAAGAAGCAAGGTAATAACTATTGCAGTTACGCTTACGTCACCTGACTGCAGTTTTTCTATAACCGAATTCTTAAAAAGGTCGTTAAAATTCATATAAATACCCCTGACTATAAAGAAGTTTAATTACATAAATAATACCATTTAAAAAGGGAAAATACAAGTAATATGCTGTAAAAACATAATATCAAATACATTTTGTTTCTATATGTAATATTGAAAACACCGGAAAAATGTGCTAATATTTTAAAAAGTAAAGGTGGGATATATATGAATACACTTGAATTATTAAAAAGCGGTAAAAAGCCTCTTATTGCCGCTCACAGAGGTTTGGCTTTGGGTAATATACCCTGCAACACACCTGTTTCTTATGCTTTTGCCCTAAAAAACGGCGCTGACATTATTGAACTGGACGTTTCCGTAACTAAGGATAAGGAACTGCTTGTGTTCCACCCGGGTATGGAATACGCCCACACCAACAGCAAGCTTAGCTTTACGGAGATGACAGCAGAGGAAATTGACAGGGACGTAAGGCTTTTAAACGTGGATAACGCCGTCACACAGTTTAAAATCTCCCGTTTTAAGGATATACTCCTGCTTTTAAAGGGCAAGTGCGTAGTTAACGTTGATAAATTCTGGACGGAGCCTGAGCTTATTTCCGGTGTTATAAGGGAATGCGGTATGGAGCAGGACGTAATTATAAAAACAGGCCCCAATAAGCATGACCTTGATAACGTGAGAAAATATGCTCCCGATATGCCCTATATGCCCGTAGTGGAAAAGGCAGAGGACTTTGAAGCCTTATTCGGTGACAGCTCCATCAACTTAATAGGTGCGGAGGTATGTTTCAATACAGAGGATTCCCCCTTTGCCAAGGATGAATATATAAAGAAAATTCACAGTATGGGACTTTATTTATGGGTCAACTCCATAGTATATAACTATAAAGCAAATTTAAATGCAGGCCACAGCGACGATACCGCCGCGGCAGGTGACCCTGAAAAGGGCTGGGGCTGGCTTTACGATAAAGGCTACGATATAATTCAGACCGACTATACCGGCTTCATTCAGGATTATTTTGATAAATACAAGAGATAAACAATAAACCTCTTCGCTAAAAAGTGAAGAGGCTTAATTTTTATATTTACTTAAAATTACAGGGACTTTGACCCGTTTCGCGCAAAAATGCTTTGTAAAAGCTTGAATATTCGTGATATCCGCAGGCTTTTGCCGTTTCTGAAGGGGATTTCCCAGAGCTTAGCAAAAACTTTGCGTGCATCATTCGGCGTGTGAGCACATATTGATGCAAAGAAAGCTGTGTATACTGCTTAAACTGATGGGAAAGGTAAAATTTACTTACGAAAAACTTTTCGGAAAGACTGTCAAGGGAAAGGGTTTCCGATAGATTTGAATTAATATAGGATATCACGTCGGGAACTAAGGCACCTTCGCCTGATTTCAATTTCAGGTCTAATTTTCTGTGGCTTAATATTCTTTCGGCAAGGCTTGCCAACACAAGAACGACCACCGCGCTGTTGGAAATATGATAAAGCGGAGCATCATCTGCATTTTTTCTGACTATTTCTCTTAAAGGCTGTTTGAATTCCAGAAGCTCAGCAGGGTTAACACTGAGGTGATTGAGAACAGATCCACCGAAAACGTCAAAAATCTCCGACAGCTTAAAGGCTTCCGAATTTAAAGAACAAAGAAATTTCGGGGATAAATAGAGCAAAATCCTCTCGTATTTATTAGTGCTTTGCTTTTCAGAGCATTCCTTACGGGGTGTAACACGGTGAAAGTGCCCCGGCGGTATGACTGTAATGCAGCCGTCCCCAAGGTTATGCACTGCGTTTTCGCTGTAGTGGGTAACGTTGCCGTGAATAATAAAGCGTATTTCGTAAAAATCGTGCATATGAAACTGTGTCATATCAGGCGCGTCCGTACAGTTATCGTATATTTCAAAGGAATGATTGATAAGGTCAGGGAAGCTTTCGTCCCAGTTATTTGCCATATTACCGCCTCCTTTTTAATCTTATATCAGGATTTTCAATTTGTAAAGCTTAAGGCATAATCTTTTTCTTAAAAAATTATACAGCAAGATTTGAAATGTTTAAAGCAATTTATTCCTATTGCGTTTCAAATATTATAGCCATATAATAAATATACAGTTACCAAAAGTTTCATTATTTCAAGGAGGAACCAAGATGCGTGTTGTCAATGAGAAATACAGGAAATTTTTCGAAAAAGAATACAAAATAATGAATGATGCTTACAGCGAAGAATTCAAATGTCCTACAAGCAGAATAGAAGCACCTTTCTACCATTCGCAGCTTCACCACTGCGACGTACACAGCACACTTGCGGCTTTTGTATATGCCAATATGCTGCTTGCTACGGGCGATGAAGCCGACCTTAACCGCGCTATAGAAGTATTAAGCCACGCCGCCGCACTGCAGGATAAGGACCCTGCAAGCAGCACTTTCGGTATATGGTCCTGGTATATGGAAGAGCCTCTGGAAAATATGAACCCGCCTGACTGGAACTGGGCGGACTTTTGCGGTAAACAAATAATGCAGGTATTCCTTTTCCACAGCGAGAGAATGCCAAAAGAACTTCTTGAGGAGCTTAAGGAAACAGTGCGATGTGCCTGCCTTTCAATTTTCCGCCGCAATATGCACCCGGGTTACACCAATATATCCATTATGGGCGCTTACGTCACCCTTGTTGCAGGTCAGTATTTCGGCTGGAAGGATATGTTTGATTACGGTGTAAGCCGCTTTGAAAAGGCCCACGAATATACTATGAAAAACGGTACCTTCGCTGAGTACAACAGCTCAGCTTACACCTCTGAAGCCATTAACGATTTAACAAGAATATATACTGAAATTGAAGACAGCCACATTCACGACCTGGCAGGCGATATGCTGGACGTTGCCTGGCGTACGGTGGCAGAGCATTTCCACGCCCCCACAAAACAATGGACAGGCCCCAACGCAAGAAGCTATACCTGGCTTACTACCGACAGCACCCTTTCCTTCCTTCGTGTTGCCCTTGATAACGGCGAAGAATTTGTTACCGATGACCGTTTTACTTACGATCCTGCCCTTGTTTATATAGACCTTTTCTGCCCCGAAAAATACAAAAAGGCCTTTAAGGAATGTGAAACTCACGACGTTAACCTGGGCTTTACAAGGGGAGAATCCATAAAATCACCCCGCACCCATATTGCTATTGCTCACCTTTGCCCTGAATACACACTTTCTTCCTGGGAAAGTATGGAAACCTGGAACCAATGCCGTAATCTTATGGGTTACTGGGGCGGTGAAAAGCCAAGGTTCATAAGTGCAACTATCCTTCACGACCTTTATGATTTTTCAACGGGTATGTTCGTAACGGCACAGTATAAAGGAAACGCACTGATAACCGCCTCCCTGCGTACAAACGGCGGCGATACCCATTGCGGCATTGACCGTATGCTTGACGAAAAAACCAATGCCTACGATATTCGCGTCAGAATAGAGCTTGGCGGCGCTATCGAAAGCCCTCCCATTCTTGAAAACAACACCGTAATCCTTAAGGACGGAGGAGTGAATATAAAAATCACCCTACTTGGTTCTGAATTTGACGGCAAACCCTGCAAGCTTGAAATTCGTGATACAAGCTGGGATAAGGAAATGCAGGCAAGCCACACAAACCTGCACCGCAGATTAACCACCGACGAGCCCCGCTATTATATAGACGCAGTGTTCTACCACGGCGAATACAAAGAATTTAAGCTGAATGAGATAGAAAACGCCTACGCCACTTTTTGCGTAAGTATGGAAGGCACAGAGCCACTTAACACCGAAATTAAAGATGAGGCAGGCTACCTTTACGTAAACACAGAGATAAGCGGCACTAAGCTTAGTACCTGCTCGCCCTCCGGACTTGTACCCTGTGACAAGTGGAAAGGCTTTGCCGCAATTGATGATGTTCCTATGTATAAAACCTACGGCCTGCCCGAGGTAAAAATACCGTAATAATTTCAGAAGAAGGTAAACTATGTCACTTAAAAATGAACTTACACCCCTTGAATACGGCATAATGGCCTGTGATACCATGTTACGCCGTTATCCTGATGTTAACGCCCTGCCTCCTGACCACGGCTACGGCAGAGCCACCTTTAACTATCATCAGGGCGTTTTTCTTACGGGAATGAGCCGTATTTACAATTTATGCAAGGATGAACGCTATTTAAATTACGTAAAAGCCTGGGCAAAAGCTATGCAAAACGAGGACGGAACCATCTATGAGCCCGGCGCCGACTGGATATCACTGAGAACTCTTGATTTCCGCCAACCTGCAAACGTGCTTTTCTTCCTTTATGACGAAACTCAGGACCCACACTGGTTGGAGCTTATAAAGTACCTTGCTGATGATTTATACGAAACCTACCCCAAAAATGAGGACGGCGGTTTCTGGCATTTTTACACCACACCCGGTCAGATGTGGCTGGACGGCCTTTATATGGCAGGGCCTTTACTTGCCCACTACGCATATCTTGCAAATAAACCCCAGTACCTGGAGCTTGCAATAAAACAGATATTCATTATGTATAAGAATATGCGTGATGAAAAGTCGGGACTTCTCTACCATGGCTGGGACCCCACGAAAAAAGCAATCTGGGCAAACCCTGAAAGCGGCTGTTCCTCTGAAATATGGGCACGCGCCTGCGGCTGGTTTGTGCTTGCTGTCTCCGAAATGCTGGACTTTATTCCTGACGGACACCCCGAAAAGGAAAACATTATATTAATACAAAAAGAGCTTATTGATGCCGTTATCCGAAACCAGTCCGTTGAAGGCAGATGGTACGAGGTTGTTGACAAATGGCAGGAAAAGGGCAACTGGCCTGAAAATTCAGGTACCTGCCTGTTTATCTATTCAATTTGTAAGGGAATACGAAAAGGCTATATTGATAAAAAATACCTTGAAAACGCAAAGCGCGCCTACAACAGAATTATCGAGACCTTACTTCCCGCCCCTGCAGGAGAGTTCAGCCTTGGTAATATCTGCGTTGGCACCTGCATTGAGGAAGGCACTTACGACTATTATATTTCCAGGGACTGCACCGAAAACGACCTGCACGGCATGGGAGCATTCCTTTTAATGGCAAGCGAGCTTTCGGGACTTATTTAATATTCTTACTAAAACTTCTGAAGTTTTTAAAGCTTCAGGAGTTTTATTTAACTCAAAAGTCATTTACTTTATTGTTTTCAAATGATATAATTTAACAAATTATAATGTAAACAGAAGAAGATAAAAGCTAAAATATTTTCTGAGTTTTTATTTTATGATCGGAAGGTGATATAATGTATAAAAACATTCTTGAAAGTACACTAAACACAATAAGAAATTTAAATTGCCCTATACCTGAGAAATATTCTATTGCCGGAATAGTTGGCAGTGAGCGTATTCCGTGAGGTGAGATGGGAAAGAATGATAATTACCACTTCCCGATGGGCACGGCTTACCTGAAGCTTGGTATTTCAGGTGTTGCTGAAAAAGCTTTGAAAAAATCAAGAGAAACAGATTCAGACAGATCCAAATCCCTTTTGCTTGGAATTTATGAAGTTTACAATGAAATAGCCCTATATTTGAAAAGATACAGTACAGCTATTAAAAATTGCGGTGTAAAAAGCAATAAGCTCAATAGAATAAGTGAAAACTTAGAACATTTATCTACCAAAGCTCCTGAACACTTTGATGAAGCAGTACAGCTGGTTTACATAATGTGGAAATTAAGAGTGCTCTCAAGCTGCGGCGCAGATATAGGAAGGCTTGATAACCAGCTGAAAGATTATTATGAAAAAGATATAAGCACAGGATATTTATCAGAAAACGAAGCCTACAGCTTAATTACCGATTTGTGGCTTATGATAAACGAGCACAACAGCGGCGATACATTAATAAATGTTATGCTTGGCGGTATAAATCCTGACGGCAGCGATTCCTCAAGCGATTTAAGTGTTTTGATGCTGGATGTTACCAAAAAGCTTAAAATGACCGAGCCTCATGTAAGCGTAAGGGTGCATAAAAATATGAACCCCAAGCTATACAAAAAAATGTTGGAAACAGCTGCGCAGGGTCAAGGTCAAGCTGCGATGTTTAATGATGAGGTTATTATCCCATCACTTGTAAATTTCGGTGTAGCTAAGGAACATGCCTGCTGCTATACAAATGATGGCTGCTGTGAAGTTATGCTTGACGGTATAAGCAGCATTGAATTTTTGCACATTGATGCTGTGGCTACCTTTGAGCTTGCTTTCAATAACGGCGATTTCGCAGGCTGTGATTACCGCAGACCTTCCAAATACTTCCATAAAAATAACAGCGCTGACTTAAAATATCCTGATGTAGTTCCGGGCTTTGAATCCGGCAAAATAGAAGAGTGCGAAAACTTTGAAGAGTTTTATAAATGCTTTTTAAAGCAGTACCGTATGCAGGTCAGAAACAAAGCAGCTAATTTACGCAGAATGTATCACGACAGGCTTATTAACGGTGAAGCCTCCTTACTTGTAAACGGCAGCTTCGAAAGCGTACTGGAAAGCGGTAAGGATTATATTGCAGGCGGTTTGCTTTTTGATAATTATATGCTTTTTTCCGGCTCGATACCCACAGCTGCCGATTGCCTGGTTGCAATAAAAAAGATTGTTTTTGACGAAAAAAAGTATACGGCAAAGGAAATAAAAAAAGCTATACTTAAAAATTACGAGGGCTATGAAGAAATGCGTAAAGCACTTAAAAACGCCCCGAAATTCGGTAACGACATTGACGAAGTCGATTTGCTTGCAGCAGATATAGCAGAGCACTTTTGCGAATGGCTCAATGAATACAGAAACGAGACCGGATTTCCCATTATGCCTGCCCTTTACGGATGGCGCTTTTTAGATGAAGCCCACGCAATTGCCGCCACTCCTGATGGCAGGAAATATGCCGACCCTATCGCTGAGCATTACTGTGCAACTCCCGGCGCTGCGGTATCGGGCCCTACAGCACAAATTATATCAGCAGCCAAAGCCAAAAGTGCTATAGATTCAGCATCCGGTATAACTGTATTTCATATAACTTTGCCTGCAAGCTTCAGTAGCTTTGATGAAAAAATGATGGTATTGGATACTTTAATTGAAGGCGCAAGAGAAAGCGGTTTACCTCATATGTGTGTAGGTATATACGACGCATCTGTTTTAAAAGATGCACAAAAGTGTCCCGAAAAGCATAGGGACGTAATAGTGCGTGTTTGGGGCTACAGCGCAAGGTTTACTGATCTTTGTAAAGAAATGCAAGACCATGTAATAAGCAGAATTTCAGGTTTATAAAATTCAGTAAAATAATAAGTACAAAAGCTACCCGAAAAGGCAAATCAGCTTATTCGGGTAGTTTTACGCTTATAATTTCACCTTCACTCAAAGTTTCCGCTGATACTTCGTACTGAATTTTAAATTCTGCCTAAGCAAATAAATATTTACTTTATTGTTTTTAAGTGCTATAATTTAGCAAATCACATCGAAAGGCTGAACGGAAATGAACTATAAATTAACCAAATACGCCTGCTACGTAAACTACCTTATCGGAGCCTGCGTATTCACTTTACCCCCTATGCTGTTTGTTGCATTCCATGAAACTTACAGTATCTCCTACACTTTGCTTGGCACTTTGGTTTTAACTAACTTCTGTACGCAGTTTTTAATTGACCTTGTTTTTACAATATTCGGAAAGAAATTTAACCTTTCTCTTACTTTAAAAATAATGCCAATGCTTGTTACAGTGGGATTTTTTGTATATGCACTAATACCTATGCTTGCCCCCCGGCATGCTTATATCGGTCTATTAATAGGTACTATACTCTTCTCCGTTTCAGCAGGTTTAAGCGAGGTACTTTTAAGTGCCGTTATTGCAGCGCTGCCCTCCGATAATCCCGAAAGAGATATGAGCGCCCTTCACTCCCTTTACGGCTACGGCGTTGTTACTACAGTAGTACTGAGTTCAATTTACTTAAAGGTTTTCGGCACAGCTAACTGGATGTACCTTGCTATGTTCTGGGGTATTATGCAGATAATTCCCTGCGTAATGTTCTTCTTTGCTCCTATACCAAATATGGACTTACATAACGAAGAAACAAAGAAAACCGATAAAAAAAGGTACTTTGGTATTGCCCTTTGCTTCCTTTGCATTTTCCTTGGCAGTGCAGCTGAAAACTCCATGACAAACTGGATTTCAAGCTTTATGGAAAGCGCTTTGCAAATCCCCAAGGCTGTTGGCGATCTTTTAGGTCTTATGGTATTTGCAATTTTACTTGCATTAACAAGAACCTGGTATGCTAAATACGGCAAGGATATTTCTACCGTACTTTTAATTGGTATGATAGGTGCTTCCGTTTGCTATGTAACTGCAGGCCTTTGCCCCTACCCCATTGTTTCAATGATTGCCTGCATTTTAGTTGGTATATTCTCCTCTATGCTTTGGCCCGGCACACTTATTTTAATGGAAGAAAAATACCCGGGCCTGGGTGTAGTGGCTTATGCCATAATGGCAGCAGGCGGCGACTTTGGCGCTTCTGTAGCACCTCAGATGATAGGCATAGTGGTGGACAATGTAGCCGTAAGCTCATGGGCACTTGAAATGAGCAGCACTCTCGGAATTACAGCCGAGCAGATAGGTATGAAAACAGGCATACTTTCAGCTTCCATATTCCCCATTTTAGGCATTTTCCTTTTAATTTTTATGAAGCATTACTTCAAAAAAGAAAAGAACACACTGTAATAAAAAGCGGTAACAGCCTGACTGTTACCGCTTTTCTTTTATAGCTTTATATTAAGTTCATTTTCGCCGCTTTTAAGTTTAATTATATTATCATTATATTTAAACTCAGCCTCAACATTTTCGGGAATTGCAATATTAAGCTTAACTTCACTTTCGTTTTTAATAAATGAAACTGAAATTCTGCCGTTTTCTGTAAGTATTGAGCCTTTCATTTTATCAAGACCCGCTACAAATCTGGGCTCAATAAGCACCTTTCTGTAAGCAGGGCCAACTGTGACGATGCCTAAAAGGTAAATGAAAATATATTTTACTGTAGAGCCGAACATAGGGTGATTCTGTGAACGGCGGAAAGTCCAGTATTCAGGCAGAGTAGTGGCGCCTGACTTCATTATATTATGGTAGGAATAAGTGCCTTTACCCGTTAAAAGGTTAAACGCATCCTGATTGTATCCCTTTTCAAACAGGAGCCTTGTAACTATATCGGTACCGAAAATACCCGTATCGTAGCAATTTATCCTACGGTAATTTTCTATTACGTGGTTTAAAGTGCGCTCGTCACCAAGGCCTAAGTCAAGGCCAAACACATTGGCGCCCTGCAGGTTTTTGGCAAAGTCGCCTGTAGCTTCATCGTAGTAATTATCGATTATTGCCTTTATTTTTCTTTCCTTAAGCTTTAAAAGCTCAGGGATTTTCTCGGTTTTACCCAGCTCCTTTAAAGCATCTATAACCTGATTTATACTTCTTACGTAGAAATAAGTGTTTACGTAAGGCTGGGGCAGTACCATTTTATCAAGCTCGTTAAAGCCCATTTCAGGTGCGCACCAATCTCCAAGGCACCATAAACCCGGCTGGTCGCTTGTGACCAGGTCGTTTTCGCTGTGAGCTTCAAGGAAATCGAAATAGCGAAGGGTTTTGGGGACAAACTCCTCCAAAATACTCTTATCGCCGTACATTTTATAGTAAATTCTCGGAATTTCAATAATTCCGCTGCTCCATCCGCCGGGGCCGCCGCCGCATCTTAAATAAGGAGCGCAGTACTGGACGTTGCCGCTTATTTTATCCTGACTGTCGGAAATATCCTGCAGCCATTTATAGTAGGCACCTTTTGCATCCGCCAGCATCATACAGTTTTCCGCTGTCAGCTGACCGTCGGCAGTATAGCCCTGTTTTTCAAGGTGTGGGCAGTCAGAGGGAATACAGGTGTGGAAATTATCAAGCTGTGTTCTTAAATATACGTCGTAAAGCCAGTTTAAAAGCTCGTTGTCACTTTCAAAGCTTGAAGTGACCTTAATATCCGTATGTATTACTTCGCAGTCTGTTATCTCTGCGTTTTTTGTAACCTTAGCGTACCTGAAGCCGTACCAGGTAAATTTCAAAGCATAAAGTCTGTCGCTTCCGTCTGTAATAAATTCACTTATCTGGTTGTGGGTGGTATATTCCTCAGTATCGCCGTTTTCATCAAGTCGCTCACAGCAGGTAAGGGTAATTTTGCATACCTCATTACCTTTTGCTTTTATCACGGGAGTACCTGTTATATTTTCGCCCATATCGTAAATAAATCCGTCATCAGTTTCCTTTATAAGCTTTGGCTTAATATGCCTTATAACCCTATCGGGTAAACAGTCCTGCAGGTAGTACTCCGTGTCGGGAGCTGCTACTTCCGTTAAGCTTTCCCAACAGGAATCATCATAGCCGTAAAGGGAGAAACTTTCAAGGCGGTATTTATCAAAATCGTACTTTTCACCGTAGCGTATGTGGCTATATACAAGAGGGCTTTGAGTCCATTTAAACTTATTATCAGAAATAAACTCCTCGGTTTCGCCATTTTCATATTCAATATTTAGAAGGCAGCAGAATTTAACGTCGCCATAGTCGCTCTCAAAGCCGTAAGCGCCGTCCTTTTTTCCGCCTTTGTACCATCCCGGAGCTAAAAAGGCAGCAATACAGTTTTTATCGCTGAGATATTCTTTTACATCGTACTTTAAGCAGTAAATTCTGTGGGAAAGAATTTCACCGAAAGCCTTAAAATTGTGATGATCGGGATTATGGTGGTAATCGCTGTAAGCGGGCGTAAATCTATCCTCACTTACCTTTTTGCCGTTTATATAAAGCTCGAAAAACCCAAGACCGCAAACCGTAATCTCTGCTTTTTTCACCCTGTTTTTTAAAAGAAATTCACTTCTTACATAAGGGGTATCACATTTATCAAGGGGTGAAACCCACTTGGCGTGTTTAAACATTTCCGTATGCTTCATATTTTTGTCCTCACTTTCTTAGCTAAACTAATTATATTAAACGGTAAATTCTTTGTAAATAGCAAAACTTACGCAAAAGCTTCTTTTGTTTGCATTTTGATTTACATTTCATTTTTTCAGTGATATAATTTTCAAAAAGGAGGCGTTAAGATGAAACTTAAATTCAACGTGAAAAACAAGGCTCAGGCTGACCCTTTTATTTTCGAGGATAAGGGGACTTTTTATTTATACGTAACGGCTTTCGAGGGTGTTGAAGCCTATAAAACCGAGGATATTTTCGGCACCTGGGAATATGTAGGCGTAGTCTGCAAAATTGATGGCGCAAAAAACTACTGGGCACCCTGCATCATTAAATATGAGGGTAAATATTACTTGTATTATTCCTGCCAATATGAGAAAGATTTTGAGCATATGCACGTCTCCTCCGCGGATAAGCCCTTAGGACCTTTTGAAAATCACAAAAAGCTTTATAACCGCTTCTCCATTGACCCTCATACCGTTGAAACCAATGAGGGCTTATACCTTTTCTATGCAGAGGATAACCTTGAGGATGAGCGCTTCGGTACAAGGCTTTTCCTCGATAAATTAAGTGACCCCTATACTCCCTTAAACCTTAAAAAAGAGATAGTTACCCCCCCTTTGACGAGGAGATATATCAAAAAAACCGCCTTGGTGACGGCAGGAACTGGCATACTTTGGAAGGTGCTTTCTATTTAAATGATAATGACGTACATTACGTGATGTATAGCGGCGGCTGTTACCAAAATGACAGCTACCATATCGGCTTTGCTTACTCCTTTGATAAAGGCGAGGATTTAATGAAGCTTGACTTTACTAAGCACACAAAGGACGGAGGTTTTGACCCCGTTATGATAAAAAACGAAACTGAAGAAGGTACGGGTCACCACAGTGTAATAAAACACAAGGGTGAATACTACGCGGTTTACCACGCAAGGGACGTAAAACCCGAATCAGAATTTAATGACCGTACCGCAAGAATATGCAAATTAAATATTCAGGGCGGCAAAATAACCGCAGAAAGATAAAAAATAAGAGAAGGAACCTAAAATTCCTTCTCTTTTCTGTATATATTATAACATAAAGAAACAGAGATTTCAAGACTTGTTATTATATGATTTTCCTGCTAAACTTTTTAGAAAGAAGAGCAATATCCTTTGAATTTAAGAAAGGAATTACGGAAATTTTATGGAAAAAGAGCAAATAAAGCTTGAAAACGAGTATTTTCTCGCTACAGAAAAGCTTATTGAAAAGAAACTTAATGAGCTTAACGTAAATAAAGAAAATTTAAAAGCCGAGGTTCTTGAAACCAGGCGAGATATGTATAATAACGCCCCTACAGTAGTCAGGAATTTCATTGACGTTGCGGAGCTTTCAAGCTACGATGAATCCGTAAAAAGAAGCGAAAGCGCCTTCGAAAGAAACGAGGAAGAAATAAGAAGGCTCTTAAAAATGCAGGAATCACCTTATTTTGCAAGGATAGATTTCAGTACGGCATCGGGAAGCCGCAGTCAGAGCGTTTATATAGGCAGGTACAGCCTCCGCGATGAGGAAAGCTTCAAGCTTTTCGTTATAGACTGGCGTGCTCCCATGGCTTCGCTTTACTATAATTACGACGTTGGCAAGGGCGAATTTGAGGTTCAAGGATGTAAAAGAGCTGTGGATATAACCTTAAAAAGACAGTTCAAAATCGAAAACGGTGTTCTCGCCTTAATGTATGACACTAACTCCAGTATGTACGATGAAATTTTAGGCAGAGCCCTTTCCGAAAACACCGAAAACAAATTAAAGGTAATTATAGGCAGTATCCAGAAGGAGCAAAACAGCGCCATAAGAAGCGATTTAAAAAATTCCTGCCTTATTTACGGTTTGGCAGGCAGCGGCAAAACCAGTGTAGGACTTCACAGGCTTGCATACCTTCTCTACCATAACCGCGATACCATAAAAAGTGAAAATATTCTTATCATATCAAATAACAGTATTTTCGGCTCATATATAAGCGGTGTACTGCCCGACCTTGGCGAAAAGCCTGCCGAAAATATGATATTTCACGAGCTTCTCTCCTACCTTGGTAACGATAAATATGATATTGAGGATTATTATGACCAGCTGGAAGCTTTGGAAAGAAACAAAAAGAGCACAAGAGCGGAATGCATAAAAGTCAAATATTCCCACGAATTCATAAACTTCCTCTGTGAGCATTTCAAAAACTACAACTTTCTGATACCCGACGTCTTTTATAAGGATGAAAAAATAATCTCCAAGGAAATAATCTCAGAAAAATGGGTGGAAAAGAAGTACAGCTCCTTCAAAGCCCGATACGAGATGCTTAAGGAAATAATAAAGAAGGCAATAGAGGATTATTTCTTTAATAACAAAGAAATAATCCTGAGAAATATCGAAAATGAAAGCGAAAGCTTCTTAACTCACCGCGAGCTTATTTCCGACTACAAAAAGCTGAAGCTTGAATATTTAAATAAGGCCGTATTTGAAACGGAAAAGCTTAACCGCTTAAGCCCTGATATGCAGCTTTGCGACCTTTATGAAGACTTTACACATAATAACAAAGAAGCTGAAAGGCTCTACCTTTCCCTTCAGGGTGGCAAAATCAACTACGAGGATGCTCTTTTGCTGCTTTTCATAAAAATAGTAATGGGTTACGTTCCTCCCGTAACACCATTAAGCACATTGTAATTGATGAAGCTCAGGATTACTGCCCTTTACAGCTTTATATTTTAAAATACCTGTTCCCGAAATGCACCTTCACCTTACTTTCGGACGTAAGTCAGGCTGTTTCCAATTATACAAGTATTGAAAGCTACGGGGATTTTGACAAAATATTCGGTCAGGAGCTTAATAAAATCAAGCTCGATAAATGTTACCGCTCCTCAAGTGACATAAATGCCCTTGCATTTAAGCTTTTAGACATAGAAAACGGCGGTGATTATTCCTATTTCGAGCGAAAATTAAAAAAGCCCAAGCTTATTCTTAAGAAAGATATAAACGCGGTGTTGGAAAATATTTATCCCGCACTAAGTAAGTATAACACCACCGCCATTATCACAAACACCATCAGGGAAGCAAAGGAAATTTACGGCAAGCTTGACAAAAAATTCGGTGCAGAGCTTATTGATTCCCCTGAAAAGAGGATAAAAGGTAAGCTTATGGTAATTCCTTTAATATTCTCCAAGGGTCTTGAGTTTGACTCAGTTTTGCTTATAGACAGCTTGAATGGCAATAAAAATCACGAAATCAAAAACAAGCGCATCTATTTAGGTGCCACAAGAGCCTTGCACCAGCTTTATTTTATTGAAAGTGAAGCTATTCCCAAGGAATTCGATTTTATAAAAGAATTTATAGAGATTTAAATAGACAATTTTCTTTATCTATAAATTAGGTGTTCCCGATATTTACAAGGTCTTTAATCCAATCTGGAACAAAAAATACTGCTTCACAGATGCCGACCGGGCAGAAATAAGGGAAGTATGGGAAGCTTATTCCCGCAAAATGGACGAAGAATAAACTAAAGCACGGAAATTCCGTGCTTTTTTGTTATGCAGATTACTTTTTCTCCAAGCCTTCCCTGTATTCCGTAGGGCTTATACCGAAGGCTTTGTTAAAGGCTGTGGGAAAGTAATTTACGTTTGTAAACCCGCAAAGCTGAGCCACCGTGCTTACGGGTAAATCCTTAAGCTCAAGCATTTCTTTTGCTTTTTTCAGCCTTAAATCTGCTATATATTTTTTAATGGGTACGCCTGAATGCTTTTTAAAGGTATGGCAGACCGTGGATTCTGAGCAGGATAGCGCCTTTGCAATATCCTTTACGGAAATATCGCTTGTAAAATTCAAAAGAACGTAGGCAAGAAGCGAATCGTATATAGTACCGCTTTCATCTGCCTTCGGAAGTGAAGCTAATTGTATTTCCAACAAGCTCAGCATATAGCACAAGGGTTTTATTATTGTTTTCAGTTCTTCTTCATTTTCCTTTTCGTGCTTCAATGAATTTTCGTAAGCAAAAATCAGCTCGTTTGTGTTTAAATAAAATTCATCTGCAAGCTTTTTTATTTTTCCCTGCGCCTTTTCTCTGTTAATTCCGTAGCCGCTTACACTTATGAAGGTTTTGTCGTTCACAAAGAAAACGTATTCTTCAACTCCTGCGTGGCACATACCGAAGAATATTTCTTCCTTATATTTATTAAGAACCTTTTTCTGACAGCGAAGGCAGTTTTTCCACAGGTCTTTTTCAGCTTTTATAAGAGTGCAGTAGGGGTGTTTGTGAATGTTGTGCTCAAAAAGCCTGAAGGCATAGCCGCCGTGTACCGTTACGTAAAGTCCTTTTTCATTAAGATAATTTATATACGCCGTTATATCGTTTATTAGTTTGTTTTTCATTTTTACCACCTTATTAATTATAAGGTAAATTTGCAATTTTGTAAATTATATTTGCAATATTTTAAACACAAATTCAGTTTCTTTGTGCTATTATAAAATCAGTAATTAACAGGAGGTTTAATAATGCGAACTTTAAAATACAGTACCGATTTATGTATAATTGGCGGCGGACTTTCAGGACTTTGCTGTGCTCTGGCTGCCTCTCGCCACGGAATAAAAACAATCCTTGTGCAGGACCGAGCTATGCTTGGAGGTAATTCCTCCAGCGAGATAAGAATGCATATATGCGGCAGCAAGGGTAAAAACAACCGTGAAAGCGGAATTATTGAGGAATTAATACTTAAAAATTTATACACCAACCCTTCCTCGCTTTTCCCCCTGTGGGATTTGGTCCTTTACGATAAAGCTATTTCCGAAAAGAATCTAACTCTTTTATTAAACTCCAGCTGTCTTGATGCTGAAATGAATGGCAACAGTATAGTAAGCATCAAGGCATGGCAGTCAAATGCCGAGACCTTCCACGAAGTTCACGCAAAATATTTCGCTGATTGCTCAGGTGACTCAATACTGTCCACCTTAACAGGTGCTGAATTTATGTATGGCAGAGAAGCAAAAAGCGAATTTTCCGAAACAATCCCCCCCGATGTTGCTGATAAAAAGACTATGGGTATGAGCTGTTTATTTCAAATAAGAGAAACAGACCATAAAACCACTTACATACCTCCAAAGTGGGCGTATAAATATGAAACAGATGCCGACCTTCCATTTAAAGACCACACCCGTGATGATAATTTCTGGTGGATAGAGGTTGGCGGAGAATGGGACTGCCTTCACGACACTGACAGATGCCGCGAGGAGCTTTTAAAAATCTGCTGTGGTGTATGGGACCATATGAAAAACAAAGGCGACCACGGTGTTGATAACTGGGAGCTTGAGTGGATAGGTATGTACCCCGGCAAGCGTGAAAGCCGCCGCTATGTGGGTAAATATATAGTTACGCAAAACGACGTTGAAGCTGAAGGCAGATTTCACGATATGGTTGCCTATGCAGGCTGGCCTATGGATGACCATTTCCCTGCAGGATTCTACTATACTGAAGGACATCCAACTATTTTCCATCCTGCGCCTCAGCCCTGGGGTTTACCACTTCGCTGTATGATTTCTAAAAATATTGAAAACCTGGTTTTTGCAGGCAGAAATATAAGCGTTACTCACGCGGCTCTCAGTTCTTCAAGAGTTATGGCAACCTGCGCTGTTTTAGGTCAGGCACTTGGTACCGCTGCAGCTTTGGCAATTCACGATAACTGCCATATAGAAAAGGTGGATATCAAAAAACTTCAGGCTATGTTAATGGAAGACGACTGCTACCTCCCCTGGCACAGCCGTGAGGTTTCAGCACTTTCAAAAGAAGCTAAGTGCTCCCACGAAGTTGTGAGAAACGGCATTGACCGCGGCGATGAAAACCTTTATATCGGTAAAAAAGGTGAATCTATTGAATATTCCTTCGATGATGAAAGAGAAATAAAGGAGATACGCCTTGTTTTTGACAGCAATTTAGAGCGAAAGTTCTATAATATGCCCTGCAATCATCCCCTTAACGATCAAAGGTTCAATATGCCCAAAACATTAATAAAGGAATATATATTGGAGTTTGAAAATAATAATGGGGAAATTGAGAAAATCGAAGTAACTGATAACCACCAGCGTTTTGTTAAGCATAAGGTAGATTACAAAGCAAGGAAAGTAAGGCTTATTCCTCTAAGCAGTTACGGCTCAAAAGAAATGCGTGTTTTCGATTTTGAAATAAGGTAGCTGATTTTTTCTTTTTAAAATTTACAGCTCAAAAGCTCTGTGTTATAATAAGTTCAATAATTATCGAAACTTCACTATCTGAACTTAACAAAAGAGCAAATTTTATGGCAGAGCATATTATATTGAACCCCGAAAAGCTTAGCTTTCTCCACGAAGTTAACCCCATGCTTATCTCCTACAACGTAGAGATGACCGAGGTAACAGGCGGTACCTTCTGGAAAGCTTATACAGATGCACAGATAGACGGCACCGAACAGGTACCTCCTCCCGATTTTTCCAAGGGTATAGCTGGTATGCACCAGTGGTACGACCCCATTGACACCACAAACCCATTACTTATCAAGCTTGCCAAGGAGCTTGGCAGCTGCTGGGTGCGTGTTTCAGGTACCTGGGCAACAAGAACTTACTACGATTTTGACGGAAAAGGTATGCCTGAAGGATACTTTAACCACCTTAAAAAAGCACCAATGGATAAACTATTTAAACTTTATTAAAGCTGTAGACAGCAAATTAATACGCTTCATTGCTAATTGCGACGGTTTACACAGCCACGATGAGCCCTGGAACACCGGGCAGCTGTGCATTTATATTAGTATAAAAAATCAAGGACTGTTTCACAAAACGGAACAGTCCCTTTCTTTTACGTGTAAAAAGTTATTTTGCTTCCAAAACCCTTTTGCGGTATAAGGCAGGGGAAACTCCCTCCTCCCTTTTAAAAAATGTGCTGAAGTATTTTTCATTTTCAAAGCCTGTTTCAAGAGCAATTTGCTTTATACTGCTTTTTGTATTCATAAGCAGCGCCCTTGCACGGCGCATTTTTGTTTCGGTAATAAATTTATGTATGGTCAGGGAAAACTCCTCTTTAAATATTCTTTGAGCCTGCCTTAAGGAGATGCCAAGATGCCTGCATATTTCTTTTTCACTTAATCCTTCTGCTATGTGCTTTTCAATTTCATTTTTTATTCTGTTTCCCATTGTCTCCTTGGCTTGGGAGGTTTTTGCTCTATACAAGCTTAAAACAGCTTTAAAAAGGAATGCCTGCATATCCGTCTGCCACAAGCCGAAGTCTGTTCCCTTATCGTTCGACTTTTTAATAAGCTCCATAAATTCACCGCCCAATTCGAAATTTTCAAAAAGGACATCGTTCTGAAGCTTATAATTTACAAGCAGCTCTTTAAAGAAATTACCGCAAATGTTCACCCAGTAAAACTGCCAGTTTTTAAGGGAACGGTATTCGTGGTTTTCCCCTATGTTTACAATAAACAGGCTGCCTTTTTCTGTTTTAACTTCCTTTCCGTTTTGCTTTATTATTCCGCATCCGCTAACCGTGAAGCCTATTACTGAAATAGGAGAATTATTTCTTTTTAAAAAGTACCTTTGAGTACATTTATCCAAACCTGCCATATCAATACTAAACGGCATTTTGCTTGTTATTTCGGTATTGACGTAATTATATTCACCCGTGCGTTCCTGCATATGGGACATAAGCACCACTCCTTTTATAATTAATTCTACCACAATATGTCGCTTTTTCAAACCTTATTGTCGCATTTGGCGGTTTTATTTCGTTATTATAAGCACTATAATAAAGCCATAAAGTCTAAGGAGGCTACAATATGGCTATAAGCAGTAAGGCAAGAGAGATCTTAAACCGTAAGGATTTAATAGAGCGCCGTGACAGCTGGTTTAACAAAATGCAGGACGTATTTACTCCCGGTGAAAAAAGGCAGGCGCAGGAATACGTTTACGGCGTTAACGGAATTACAGGTATAGGTAAGCACGACCTCTACACCGAGCCCGAGCTTTGGGTGGAGGACTGCCTTGAAGACCTTGCAGAACGCTACCTGGCTTTGGAAAACGATGTTTACTTCCGTCCTTTATGTGTGGAATATTTCATATACGGAGTTCACTATATTGATAAAATGATGGGCGCTAAGGTTTGGCATCAAGACGGTCAATGGTATAACGACTATTTGACCTCTCCTATAGGAAATTTAAAATACCCAGACCTTGAAAAGGATGAGGTTTGGTCATTAACAAAAAGAGCAACCAAGGCATTTTTGGATGCGGACGTAGCCCTACCCCTTTTCGGCTTGCCCACAATAGCCAGCGCTTTGAATATTGCAGTTAACCTTTACGGCGCTGAGATATTGGTTGAAATGCTTGAAAATCCCGATGCGGCTAAAAAAGACCTTAATACCATAAACGATTTACTCTGTAACCTTCATAAATATTTCATCGATACTGTCCCTTTAAAGCAGCTTCAGCCGGTTATTTCCTGGAACCGCACCCAGCCGCCCGGTTACGGTCAGCTTTGCGGCTGTTCCACCCATCTGCTTTCAGCTTCGCTTTACGAGGAATTTATTGCACCCCTTGACGATAAGCTTTTGTCTGTATATCCGAATGGTGGAATGATACACCTTTGCGGCGCACACAAACAGCATCTGGAAGTATTCAGTAAAATGAAGCACCTGAAAGCCATTCAGGTAAACGACCGTGCCGCCGCTGACTTAGACGAATATTTTACTAAGCTTCGTGACGACCAGGTAATTTACTTAAACCCCTGCAAGGAGATGTCAATTGAAGACGCCATAAAAACCAACCACAATAAACGTCTGATAATTGCATCCGATTTAAAAAATCCCGTTAAATATTAATTCAAAAAGGCAGTTCATTGGGAGACTTCTCATAAGGAAGTCTCCCAGTTTTATTCGCCAAAGGCGAGTGATATTGCTTCGCAGTTATATGATGCTTTTGCATCGTGATATTGTCCTTCGGACAGTTTTTAGGGCGAATAAAATATCACTACGACCAGAGGGAGTAATATCACTTTCACAAAGTGAAAATATCACTCTTTGCACAGCAAAGAATATCACTATGCATCTGCATAATATCACTTTCACAAAGTGAAAATATCACTGTTGCAACGCAACAATATCACTCAAAACAGAAAGCCTTCCCCTTTGCAGGTCGGGCACCCTGAAGAAACGTGCCTTGTGCAGAAG
>JAGBID010000082.1 GCA_017935165.1 Clostridia bacterium | reverse complement strand
GCAATGTATCGACGAGGAAAGGGACGTTAAAAGCGTAAGCAACAGCACCACAACCTCCAAGGATATGGTAACGGAAAAGGATGTAAAGGTTATAATGTTTGCCCTTTGTGAGAAGGTTGCAATGCGCCTTAGAAAGGACGATTTCGTAGCCTACGGCGTAAGCGTAAGCCTGAGAAGAACAGACCTTTACACCTATGGCCACCAGAAGCAGTGCGAAATACCTATGTCGGACTCCACCTCAATTTTCAACGTGGCATATATGCTTTTTAAAGAAATATGGGATGGAAAACCCCTGCGCAGTATTGGCGTTAAGGCTTTTTCCCTTTCGGAGGACGACGCCTTGCAGTGCTCCCTTTACCCCGAGGAGGAGAGAGGCCATCGAAAGGCAGGGCTTGAAAATACTGTGGATATATTAAGGAGTAAATTCGGCGATGCTTCCGTTATGCGTGCAGTTTTGCTTACGGATTCGGACGCAGTAGGGCTTAAGAAAAACAAAAAGCTCCCATCGCTTCCGGGAGCAGATAAGAGTGATTTTGACTGAGTGAATACGGGAAGGAGCGCCTTTATGCGGATAAAGGCAGTACGTTTAAGTTATGTGCAGGGAATACGTATACGTTTATGACGGCAGCTTCGAAGGAATGCTGTGCTGTATATATGAAAGCTTTTTACGAAAAGAAATACCCATAGCAATCGAAAGTGAAGTGTATGGCGGCAGAAGCTGCTTTACAATGAAGAAAATAGAAACGGACGAGAAAAAGTCCGATTATATATCCCATATAGTAAAGGAGAAAATTTCCTTAAGGGCATCGGAACTTATTGAGCACGCCTTTTTAAGCGATTTACCCGATAAGGAATTTCACATCCTTTATTTTATAAGGCTTGGCTTAAAGTACGGCGAAAAGGTACTTGAAATGCGATATCAGGAGGATGTGGAGAGTCTTTTCTATGCGGAAAGCAAGCTTTTAAGGGAGGCTCACGCAATGAGCGGACTCATTAAATTCTATAAGGAAGGCGGACTTCTTACGGCAAAAATAAGTCCTAAAAATAACATCCTGCCTCTTTTGGCGGCGCACCTTTGCAGGAAAATGTCGGGCAGGGACTTTGCTGTGTACGACAGTACCCACGGTACCACCTTTATACATAAGGACGGAACAAAGAATTTCGTCCCCTACAGAACGTGAAAACCGCAAAATGTTTATAACAACAAAAAGAAGACTCGTTTATCTGAAACGAGTCTTTTTTGCACTGTAAGTTATTTTTGAGCTTTTTTGAAAAGTTTTTTGATTTTTTTAGTCATAGGTGAGCTTTCTTTAGCACCTGTTTCGGTTATCTCAGCTTCTATTATGGTAAGGTATTCATCCCTTACCTCGCTGCCGTCTATAACCTTATCGTCAACGCCTGATTTATCAAGGTTCTTGTTTGCCTTATAGCGGATAAGTCTGTAAATAACCGCGGTTAAAGGTGTACCTAAAAGTATACCGGGAATACCGAAAAGGCTGCCTAAGGTCATAACTGCCGTTAAAGTCCATATACCGGGAAGTCCCATTGATGAACCAACAACTCTGGGGTAAATTACGTTACCTTCAAACTGCTGCAGGCAGATTATGAATATAAGGAACCATATAACGTCCATGGGGTTTACCATTAAAAGGAGCACGGAACCAATACCTGCGCCGATGTAAGCACCAAGGATAGGGATTAAAGCTGTAAGAGCAATAATTGTGGAGATAAGAAGAGCGTATTCAAAGCCGATAATGCTCATACCGATATAGCAAAGGAACCCCAAAATTACACATTCTGTAAGCTGACCGCGGATGTAGTTTGAAAATACGTAGTTGCTTACGGAGAAGAAAAGACAGATCTTGTTGGCGGGTTTTCTGGGAATAAATGCGTAAAGCACCTTTTTAAAGGAATGGATAAGCTTTTCTTTGCCTGAAAGGAAGTAAACCGAATAGATAAGAGCCATAACAAAGGTGAAAATACCTGAGGCTAAGTTAACTGTAGCGGAGATAAGCTTGGTTATCATATCGGTTGTAAACTTGGAAACCTCTTCCAATATAAGCTGCCAGTTAAAGCTTTCGGTTAACCAGGTGTTTACCATATTAATGTCAATGCCAACGTCCAGCTCGTTTAAGAAGTTTATTCCCCAGTTTACAAAGTTTGTAAAGTAAACGGGTAAGGTGTCCTTAGCCGTGCTTAAGTAACCTTCCACGGAGCGGATGAGCTCAGGGATAATAAAAAGTGCCAGAAGCAGAACAAAAAGGGCAATAACAAGGTAGGAAAGAACAAGGCATATAGGTCTTTTTATCTTATTCCATATTTTACCCTTGGCAAATTTTTTATTAAGTGCCGAGAATACATGTTTTTCAAAAAGATTAACAAACACGTTAAGCACAAAAGCAAAGGCAAGACCGCATAAAAACGGCATAGCCGCATCAATTATGATGGAGCAAACGCTTATTACACTGTCGAAACGGAAGAAAAGGAATACGATAAATACCGTTACCGCCAGCACCAGGAAGAATCGCATCAATATCTTTTTCTGTGAGTTGGAAATTTTTTCTGTATCCATACTATATAAACCCTTTCATATAAAATAGAAGAGTAAAATTAAACCTTTTTAATAAAGTCGTTGCCACATTTCTGGCATTTTACCTGAATTTTGCCCCTGCCTTTTGGAGCGCGGAGCCATTGTTTACATTCAGGGCAGCGGAAATACTTGTGAGTGTTTCTGTGCTGCCATATATCCTTTTGGATTTTCAATCGGCTTTTTACGGGAGCGATTAATTTTAAGAATGCGAAAAGCTCCTTTTGTCTTGCAGGAATGTTTTTTGAAAGCATCCTGAAAATTGCAAAGATATAAAATACGTAGGAAACCGGCAATAAAATAATAAATCCGAATATCTGACCTATAAGCACCAGCGCCATACCGCATATAACAAGCACCGCGTTTAAAAGGTCATTTCCGTAACGCCCGTACATAAATTGCTGAAGTTTTCTTAAGATCAATTTTAAATTTGCACCGTCTTTCAAAGTAGGAAATTCTTCTGTAAAGAACTACCGCATAAGTATAGTATAAACTACAAAAACGGCTATTTCAAGAAAACTTAAGTTAGTTAACAGGAAATTTACATTTTATTATAAATTGCCGTTAAGGAATTACTGTTTGCTTTCCTCTTTGGGCGCTTTCATTGTAAGGGAGATGCGCTTTTTGCTTTCATCTACCTTTAAAACCCATACCTTAACTATTTCTCCAACCTTTAAAACGTCGCCGGGGTGTTTTACGAACTTGTGGCTTATTTCGGTTATATGAACAAGGCCATCCTGATGAACGCCTATGTCAATAAAGGCACCGAAGTCAATAACGTTTCTTACAGTACCCATCAGCTCCATACCGGGTTTTAAATCCTTCATATCCTTTATGTCGCTTCGAAGCATAACCTTTTCAATTTCATCACGGGGGTCACGACCGGGGCGCATAAGCTCAGTAACTATATCGTTTAAAGTGGGAACGCCTATACCGATTTCAAGGGCAGCCTTCTCTGTTCCGTAAGCTTCAATTCTCTCCTTAAGCTCCTTAAAGCCGCCTTCGGGAATTTTCTTTAAATTGTAGCCGGCCAAAGTAAGAAGCTTTGAAGCGGCGCTATAGCTTTCGGGGTGAACGGCTGTGTTATCAAGAATATTGTCGCTTTCGGGAATTCTTAAGAAGCCTGCACACTGTTCAAATGCCTTTGGACCTAATTTCGGAACCTTTTTAAGCTCTGTGCGGGACTTGAACTCACCGTTTTCTTCGCGGTAAGCAAGAATATTTTTGGCTATAACGGGAGTGACACCTGCAACGTTTTTTAAAAGTGAGGGAGAGGCTGTGTTTAAATCAACACCAACGGTGTTAACACAGTCCTCAACAACGCCCTCCAAAGCGCTGCCAAGCTCCTTTTGAGGCATATCGTGCTGGTACTGTCCCACACCTATTGCCTTGGGGTCGATTTTAACAAGCTCACTAAGGGCATCCTGAAGTCTGTGTGCGATGGAAACGGCGCTTCTAAGGGTAAGGTCATACTCGGGGTATTCCTCAGCGGCAAGCTTTGAAGCTGAGTAAACGGAGGCTCCTGCCTCACTTACAACAACGTACTCTGCGTTTATGTGTTCCTTTCTTAAAAGCTCGTCGGTAAATATTTCAGTTTCCTTTGAAGCTGTGCCGTTACCTATGGCAATTAAAGTAACGCCGTGCTTTCTTATTAAATTTTTAAGTGTTGTTTCCGCGTTTCTTTTCTGGTTTTCACCGTGGGTTACGTAAATTACGGAGGTATCAAGCACTTTACCTGTAGCATCCACAACGGCAACCTTACAGCCTGTTCTGTAACCTGGGTCAAGGCCAATGGTTACCCTTCCCTTTACGGGAGGCTGCATTAAAAGCTCGCGAAGGTTGGTTTTAAATACCTTTATGGCACTTTCACAGCTTTTGTCGGTAAGCTCGTTTCTTACTTCTCTCTCAATAGCAGGGTAAATAAGTCTGTTATAAGCATCAACAGCAGCTTCTCTTACCATTTCACCGCACAGTGAACCGTTCTTAACGTAGGTGCTTATAGGAATATTACTGCCTCTTTTTTCATCAAGCTCAACGCTTACCTTTAAAAAGCCTTCTTTTTCTCCGCGGTTAACAGCTAAAACTCTGTGTCCCTGAATCTTTGAAACAGGCTGAGAGAAATCGTAGTACATTGAATATACGGAGTCTTCCTCCTTAGCTGCCTTGGAGGTCAAAAGAGCGTTTGCGTTAGTAACAACTCTTAAACGGCGCCTGATACCTGCATCGTCTGCAATAACCTCAGCAATAATGTCGGAAGCTCCTTTTAAAGCTTCTTCCTCGGTTTTAACGTCTTTTTCTTCATTTATAAAAGTCTTTGCAAGCTCGTAGGGGTCAGCGCCTGAATCCTGCTCTAAAATTTTTAATGCTAAAGGCTCCAGGCCTTTTTCCTTTGCCACGGAAGCTCTTGTCTTTCTCTTTGGCTTAAAGGGCCTGTATATATCTTCAACCTCGCTCATGGTTGCAGCTTTTTCAATATCCTTGGCTATAGCTTCCGTCAAAGCGCCCTGCGCTTCAATGAGTGAGAGGACTTCAGCTTTTCTTGCGTCAAGATTTCTTAAATATTCAAGTCTCTCGAAAATTTTACGGATGGTCTGGTCGTCAAGAGAGCCGTGGGCTTCCTTTCTGTATCTTGCTATAAAAGGTATGGTGTTACCTTCATCAATAAGTTCTATAAGCTTTTCTGCCTGCCAAAGCTGTAAATTAAACTCAGCAGCAAGTACGGATGCATGTTTATTGGTAGATTCTTTTGTAATTTCCATGTTATAATTCCTTTAAATATGTTTTAAAATGTGCTATTATATAGAGGAGAATCCTCAGTAGTAAAGTTTAACACATAAAAAATATTTTTTCAATGAAAGGAATAAATATGATAGATACATTTATTTTCGATATCGGAAATGTACTGGTGCATTTTAATTGGAGAGAAACTTTTAATAGCATATTTGATAAAGAAACAGCCGAGCTTATTGCAAAAGCTACCGTAATGAACGAAGCAAGCTGGCGTGAGCTTGACAAGGGTGTGCTTAATTACGATGAGCTTATCAGGATGTTTGTAAATAACGCAGGCGGATATGAAAAGGAAATCAAACACGCCATAGACGCTATTTATGAAAATTTAAATATTTTTGAATATTCAACACCCTGGCTTAAAGAACTAAAGGAAAAAGGCTACAAAATATATATACTTTCAAATTTCGGCGACTATACTTTTAATAAGTCTCTTAAATATTTCAACTTTATTAACTATACCGACGGCAAGCTTATTTCCTACGAAGTAAAAATGCTTAAACCCTCCTTTGAAATTTATGATGCCCTTTGCAGTAAATTCGGTATTATAAAAGAAAACGCCGTATTTTTAGACGACAGCGCCGAGAATATAAAAGGTGCCAAAGAATTCGGCTTAAACGGAATAGTGTTTGAAAACTACGAGCAAGCTTTAAAAGAGCTTGAAAAGCTTCCGCTTAAATATAATTGAAAATAAAGTCATACTAATATAAAAGAAAACCATATCTATATTAGTATGGCTTTTGTTTACTGCAAGGCTCCTTTAAAACTAAAAGCTACCCTATATATTAAAATCATTAAATGTAAGGAAAGTTTAAATAAACTATTGCAAACAAGAAAAAGCTGTGCTATAATACTAAAGTCGAAAATGACACGGGGGCGTAGCTCAGCTGGGAGCCCGATTGAAGCGGTAAACAACCCCCGTACAAAAACTCAATATTTGCACTCTCTTCCATTTGGGGGTATAGCTCAGCTGGGAGAGCGCTTGAATGGCATTCAAGAGGTCAGCGGTTCGATCCCGCTTATCTCCACCATAAAGGTTTCGCATTCAGCCCGTTTTCGTAAGAAAACGGGCTTTTTTAACCTAAAAAGTTAGGATTGACATACCCTGCCATTCAAGCGCCTGCCCTGTTTGCACCCGGATGGTCAGTAACCCCCATTTTTTCCACCGGATGAATGATACCCCCATAACTACATATTTTCCATGAAATGCGTCCCAAATCGGGACGCATTTCGTGTTTATAGCGGTGTTCAAAT
>JAGBID010000081.1 GCA_017935165.1 Clostridia bacterium | reverse complement strand
TTTGCCATAAGCACGGAAAGATGATAGATAAGGTCGCTTAATTCACCTACAGTATCCTCTTTCTTACCGTTTTTGGCAGCAATAATAACCTCGCTGCATTCCTCGCCGCATTTTTTAAGAATCTTATCGATACCCTGGTCAAAAAGGTAGCAGGTATAAGAACCTTCTGCACGCTTTTCTTTTCTCTCTATGGCTGTTTCGTATTCAGCACGTAAAATATCAATCATAATTTTATCCTTTCAAAACTTAAATAAGCTTTTTAAAGAAACAGGAGTGACTGCCGGTGTGGCAGGCGTTACCTGTCTGAACGACTTTGATAAGGAGAGTATCGTTATCACAGTCAGCGTGAATTGAAACCACCTTCTGTACGTGACCGGAGGTTGCACCCTTATTCCAAAGCTCCTGACGGCTGCGGCTGTAGAACCAGGTATAGCCTGTTTCAAAGGTTTTTCTTAAGGATTCCTTATTCATATAAGCAAGCATTAAAACTTCGCCTGTAGCATGCTCCTGAATTATAGCGGGAATAAGGTCGCTCTTTCTGAAATATCTTTCCAGCTCATCCTCGAAGCCGGGGTTGTTTTTCATATTTGTTTTGCTTATCCTCTGACTTGCCTGAATTGCTGTTCTTAAATCCAATGTACCTGAGTAGATGGATTTACCGGCAATAGCACCGTAAACACCCAATTCATAAAGTCCTAAAATATCCTTTATTGTACTTACGCCGCCGCTGGCAATAATATTGGCACCTACACTGTGGTTCAATTTATCCAGCATATTCATATTGGGACCGTTTAAAGTGCCGTCCGTAGAAATATCCGTGAAAATAATATATTCAACACCGATATCCTCCATCTGCTTTGCAAGGTCGATATAGCCCACGGTACTTGTTTTGAGCCAACCGTCGGCTGCAACCTTACCGTCGTAAGCATCAATACCTACCGCTATTTTCTTTCCGTACTTTTTAACAGCCTCCTTAACAAATTCGGGAGCACTTAAAGCAGCAGAGCCTAAAATAACACGGCTTATACCGTTTTCCAGGTAATAGTCAACGGTTTTCATATCTCTTATACCGCCGCCCACTTCGATATGCAGGTTAGTATTATTTTTAACATCAAATATAACATCGTCATTAAAGGGTTTACCGTTTTTAGCGCCGTCCAGGTCAACCATATGAAGCCACATAGCACCTGCCTGCTCAAAATTCTTAGCAGTAGTAACGGCGTTATCCGCTACCTTGTAGGCTGTTGCGAAGTCACCCTTATAAAGTCTTACACAGGTCTTATCCTTTAAATCAATTGCAGGTAAAATAATCACTTGATCATCTCCGATTTTTATTACTTATTAAAGAACACCCTTGGTGGAAACTACCGCACCGCTTTCATTAAGCTTTACGGCTTCCTTCATTGCATAGGCAAAAGCTTTAAATAAAGCTTCCGTGATGTGGTGGGAATTCTTACCGTATTCACTTCTTAAGTGTAAGGTAATTTTTGCATTAGATGCAAAAGCGCGCATAAATTCCTCTGTCATACAAGAGTCGTAGTCACCTATTCTCTCCTGAGGGAATTCAGCGTTAAAAACTAAATAATCTCTGCCGCTGACATCAACTGCACAAAAACCCAAAGCCTCGTCCATAGGTATAAATGCAGAAGCGAAACGCTTGATACCTGCTTTATTACCGAGAGCTTCATCAAATGCTTTACCTAAAACAATACCGCAGTCCTCCACTGTATGGTGACAGTCAACGTAAAGGTCACCTTCGCAGATAATTTCAAGTCCGAAACCGCCGTGATGTGCAAAGGCATTCAGCATATGGTCAAAAAATCCGACACCTGTATTGATGCTTATTTCGCCGCCGTCAAGGGAGAGTTTTACTTTTATTTTTGTTTCTTTTGTATTTCTTTCAATATAAGAAGTACGCATTATATTCTCTTTCTGAAATAAAGGCTTATTTCTTTATTTCAATGTAATATTTTTCTATAAATTTAATCAGCTGTTTGTTTTCACTGTTGGAGCCTGCCGTGATTCGAAGGTAAGGGCCAAAACAGCGTACAGCAATACCTATGCTGAGAAGATAGTTATAAAGCTCCTTGGCCTCATTAAACCTTACAGTTACAAAATTCGTGCAGGTAGGAAGTATCTCCCAATCTAATGAGAGCTTACCCTTAAGCTCATAAAGAGCTTCATAAAGTTCTTTTGTGGAGTGCTTTATCTGCTCTGTTGCAGCATTTGTTTCACCTTTATGAGAAAGGAACTTTGCTGCAATGTGCTGTGAAATAGAGTTTACGTTGTAAGGGGATTTAACAGCCTTAATTGCATTTATAAGCGTCATATTTCCTACTGCAAAGCCAACTCTTAAAGCCGCAAGACCGTAAGCCTTACTGCAGGTTTTTAAAATAATAAGATTATCATAATCTTCAATTTCGTTCAAAATTGACTGATCCCAGAAATCCATATATGCTTCATCCAGAACCACAAGGGCATTTACGGACTTAATAAGCTTTCTTACCTCGTCCTTTTTTAAACCTAAGGAAGTGGGATTACAGGGATTGCTGAAAATAACAAGCTTTGCATCATTTTCATTTATAAGTTTTATGGCTTTATCCACATTAATGGTAAGATCTGACTCTTTATTGATTTTTACACATTCACACTCAGCAATATGACCGTAAAAATCATACATTGAAAAGTCGTGGTCAAAGCTTGCGTACTTCTCCCCTTTCATTAAGAAGGCAGAGAAAATAACGGAGATAAGCTCGTCAGATCCATTACCTGCTGCCACTAAATTAGCAGGAAGGTTATATGCATGGGCGAAAGAAGAACAAAGCTCAGTTGCCAAAGGGTCAGGGTAACGGTTAGTTTTAAGCATAACACTGCTTGCTAAAATCATTTCCAATATATAATCAGGAATTTGCAAATAGCTTTCGTTGGCATCAAGCCTTATTTTAAAATCTCCCTTTAAAGGTTCGTATGGGGTAAGTTCCTTTATTTTATCGTTTAACTGGTACATAGAAATTCTCCGGGGTTACTTTCAGTTTAATTCTTTTCTTATCCTTACAGAATTAGCATGAGCTGTAAGCTTCTCGGTTTCTGCAAGACAGATAATATCGTCAGCAGAATCTAAAAGAGCCTTCTTGGGATAATAGATGAAGCTTGACTTCTTAATAAAGCTGTCAACAGAAAGAGGTGAGAAAAATCTTGCTGTACCGCTGGTGGGAAGTACGTGGTTGGCACCTGCAAAATAATCGCCTAAGGGCTCAGGTGAATAGTTACCAAGGAACACAGAGCCTGCATTATCAAGCTTACCGATATATTCGAGGCAGTTTTCACAGCAAACCTCAAGGTGTTCAGGTGCTAAGTCATTGGCAAAATCCACAGCCTCTTCCATATTTTCACAAACAATGATAGCGCCGAAATTGTCAACTGACTCACGGATAATTTCTTTTCTTGAAAGCAAGAGCATCTGTTTTTCAAGCTCTTCGGCTGTTTTTTCAGCTATTTCCATTGAATCGGTAATTAAAATCGCACTTGCCATTCTGTCGTGCTCAGCCTGACTCATTAAGTCAGCCGCTAAGTAAGCAGGATTAGCTGTTTTATCCGCAATTATAAGTATCTCACTGGGACCTGCAATCATATCAATGTCAACCGTGCCGTATAAAAGCTTCTTGGCTGTTGCAACAAAAATATTACCGGGACCTACAATTTTATCTACCTTGGGTACAGACTCAGTACCGTAAGCAAGTGCAGCCACTGCCTGAGCACCGCCCATAAGGAACACTCTGTCCACTCCTGCTATTAAAGCAGCAGCCATAATATCCGGGTTAGGCTTACCACCCATACCTGGAGGTGTTGCCATAATAATTTCTTTAACGCCTGCAATTTTAGCAGGGATAACATTCATAAGTACACTTGAAGGGTAAGCTGCTGTGCCGCCGGGTACGTAGACACCTACTCTGTGTAATCCTCTTATTCTCTGTCCTAAAATAACACCGCGTTCATCGGTATCGATTCTTGACTGCTGAACCTGACGTGCGTGGAAATCCCTGATATTCTCGGCAGCTTTTTCCATAGCGGCAATAAACTCAGGAGCGCAGCTTTTTACCATTTCCTGCATCTCTTCCTTTGTAAGCTCCACCTTCTCAGGTGCCCAGCCGTCAAACTTAACACTATAGTCGTGAATAGCCTAAACGCCTTCCATTTTAACTGTGGCGATAATATCCTTAACGGATGCTTCAACTTTTTTATCGTTTTCACCCACACGGCTTTTAAGCTGTTCTATAAAAGCTTCGTTTATTTCGCGTGAGCCTTTGCTTATTCTAATCATATTCTTTACTTCCCTGATTTAATTTTTATCTATCACTTTTTCAAGCTTATCTGCAAGCTCTTCAATTTCCTTTTTACGAAGCTTCAGGCTTACTGTATTTGCAATAAGTCTGGCGCTGATTTCAGTAATAATATCCTGAACCTCAAGTCCGTTTGCAGCCAATGTGCTGCCTGTTTCAACTATATCCACAATGGCATCGGTAAGACCTAAAAGGGGTGCAAGCTCTACAGAGCCTTCTATTTTAATTACTCTTACATCCATATTCTTACTTGCAAAGAACTGCTTTGCCACGTCCGGATATTTTGACGCAACGGTTTTTGCGGAATAACCGCTATAGAAGTTATCACCTTTTCTGCCTGCCAAAGCAAAACGGCAACGGCCAAAACCTAAATCCAATATTTCATAGAAATGGCTTCCGTTTTCCATAATTGTATCCTTACCTACAACGCCAAGGTCACAGGCGCCGTTTTCAACGTAGGTAATTACGTCCGCTGCTTTTGCAAGTACTACTTCTATTTTTCCGTCCGCTATAGGAAATATAAGCTTTCTGCCCTTATCGTGAAGAAGTGTGCAATCTATACCGATTTCCTCAAAAGCCTTTATGGTATCCTTTTCAAGCCTGCCTTTTGTAAGTGCTATTCTCAGTGGCTTCATACTTTTTCTACCTCCGCGCTTACAAAATAAATATCCGTTATGCTGTGCTTTTCAGCATAAGCAAGAGCATCCTCACGGCTTTCAGCCATTGAGCATATTACAACCTTATGTTCCTTTAAAAGTTCTTTGATAAAAAGTTCTGTTTCAGTTTCGTAGCCTGTATCACCGTGAACAAGAATCTTGGGAGTTTTCTCCTTTTTGATTCCTTCAAAATTCATTCTTATTTTTGTAATAGCCTCTACCTCACAAGCAAAGCCTACTGCAGCCATAGGATTGCCGAACTTTGTAAGAAGGGAATCGTACCTGCCGCCCATTAAAACAGCATCGCCGTGACCCTGAGCGTAAGCACTGAAGACAACACCTGAATAATAATCGTTACGCTGTACAAGACCTAAATCGATCATAATATTATCCTTAACCCCCATATTGCAAAGAAGATTATAGAGCTTCTTTAAATAGTTAAGGATATCTCTTATCTCATTATCCTTCATAAGCTTTTCCGCTTCAGCAAAAACTTCGTCACCGCCGAAAAGCCTGGGAAGCTTTAAGAGAGCTTTCTTTTCCTGTGAATCAGGAACTTCTACAAGGATATCACCCAAAGTACCGTAATTCTTAGACTCGATGGTTGTTCTTATAAGCTCTGCGTGATCGCCTGAAATATTTAAAAGGCTTAACAATCTTTTAAATATACCTGCGTGACCGATTTCAATTCTGAAATCACTTACAAGACCCTTAAGGCATTCAATAGCCATTGTTATAACTTCGAAATCCGCCTTAATACCCTTTGCGCCCATTAGCTCTATACCGGCCTGCCTTGATTCATCAGTTCTGCCTGATAAATCGGGACGGTTACGGTAGACAGGTCTGTCGTAACAAAGCCTTATGGGTAAATCGGAATTTTTAAGCCTTGTGGAAGTTAGCCTTGCTATAGGAAGGGTAAGGTCCGGCCTTACAACAATAAGCCTGCCGTAATTATCGGTAGTTTTGTACATTTCATGCTGTGGAATTTCACCGCCGTCAATGTTGAAAACATCGTAATATTCAAGGCCGGGAGTCATAACCTCCTTATAGCCGCGTTTTGTGAAAATGTCCATCAGCTTTTTTTGGACACTTCTTATCTCCCTGCATTCATCAGGAAGAATATCCCTGGTACCCTCCGGCACCATCATATTATACTTTTTCATATTAAACCTTAAACAAAATAATTTATTATGCTAAAACGCTAATATGGTAACACACTACATCTGTATTGTCAATAGCCTACATAATTTTAATCAAAAGAAAGTCATCTGGCTGCTTTCGGGAAGGTCCTTTAAAGCGCCAACTTCCCTTAAAGTATCGATAACTGCTGTGGATGCACCTGAACGGGTCTTTAAATCGTCAATTGAAATAAATATGCCGCCCGTTTTTCTTGCTTCCATAAGTCCCTTTGCGGCGTTGGTACCAACACCTGCCAAAGATGAGAAGGGAAGCCTTATTTTACCGTCCTCAACAAGGAATTTAGTAGCATCCGATTTATAAAGGTCAACGGGTAAAAGACCGATATTTCTTGCCAGCATTTCGTTGATAATCTGAAGGAAGGAGTAAACAGATTCCTCCTTAGCAGAAGCTTCGTGGTTTTTCATCTTGCTGTCAATTTCCTTCATCTTATTAAGCACGGCTGCCCTACCCTTTATTGCTGTTGCGCCGTCGAAATCTTCACTTCGTACTGTAAAGTAAGCAGCATAGTACTCGGTAGGTCTGTGAACCTTATACCAGCCAAGGCGCAAGGTAGCAATCATATAAGCTGCGGCGTGAGCCTTGGGGAACATGTACTTGATTTTAAAGCAGGAGTCAATATACCATTCGGGAACGTTGTGCTCGCGCATAGCTGCAAGGTGCTCCTCAGTAAGGAGCTTTCTTGCATTACCCTTACGGGTGATTTCCATAATTTTAAACGCCATTTTTGGCTCCAGACCCTTATGCATTAAGTAGGTCATAATACCGTCACGGCAACCGATAACCTCGGAAATTGTGCAGGTACCGTTTCTGATAAGGTCCTGAGCATTACCAAGCCAAACGTCGGTACCATGGGATAGACCTGCAATCTGCAATAAGTCGGAGAAGGTTTTGGGCTGAGCTTCTATAAGCATCTGCCTGGAGAATGCCGTACCAACCTCCGGAAGCGAGAAAGTGCCTGTTAAGGAATCAATATCCTCGGGTGTTACGCCTAAAGCATCCGTTGAAGTAAAGAGGGACATAACCTGGGGGTCACTCATACTTACCTTCATAACGGGAATGCCTGTGTATTCTTCAAGATATTTATAAATCGTGGGAACATCGTGACCCAGCTCATCCAGCTTACAAATAGTATCGTGGATGGAGTGGAAGTCGAAGTGAGTTGTAATATTATCGGACATCTGGTCGTTGGCAGGGTGCTGAACAGGGCAGAAATCGTAAATCTCCATACCTCTTGGCACAACAACCATACCGCCCGGGTGCTGACCCGTGGTACGCTTAATGCCTGTACAGCCAACGGAAAGACGTTTTTCCTCCGCCTTATGGAAGGTTTTGCCTCTCTCCTCTGCATACTTTTTAACGTAACCGAAAGCAGTTTTGTCAGCAACGGTTGCTATGGTACCTGCTTTAAACACGTTATCGCGACCGAACAAGGTTTCAGTATATCTGTGGGCACCGCTCTGATATTCACCTGAAAAGTTAAGGTCGATATCAGGAGTTTTGTCACCGTCAAAGCCAAGGAAGGTTTCAAAGGGGATATCGTGACCGTCACGGTCCATAGGCTGTCCGCAAACAGGACAATCCTTTGGCGGCATATCGAAGCCGGATCCGTATTCACCATGGGTGAAAAATTCGCTGTGTTTACAGTTGGGACAAATATAGTGAGGTTCAAGGGGGTTAACCTCGGAAATACCTGACATACTTGCAACAAAGCTGGAACCAACTGAGCCTCGGGAGCCAACAAGGTAGCCGTGAGCTTCGCTGTCCGCAACAAGCTTTTGGGCTGTCATATAAAGAACGGAGAAGCCGTGCTTGTTGATTGAGCCTAACTCCTTATTAAGGCGCTTTTCAACAATTTCAGGAAGTGGGTCACCGTAGCGTTTTTTGGTTCTCTCCCATGTAATTGAGTTCAGCTGTTCCTCGGCGCCGTCAATAAAGGGTGGGTAAACGCCGTCAGGAATAGGTCTAATTTCCTCAACCATATCGGCAATAAGGTTAGTATTCTTTACAACAACCTCGTAAGCTTTTTCTTTACCCAGGTACTCAAATTCCTTGAGCATCTCGTCAGTAGTTTTTAAATACAAGGGAGCCTGGTCGTCAGCATCACTGAAGCCTTTGCCTGCCATTAAGATGGC
>JAGBID010000080.1 GCA_017935165.1 Clostridia bacterium | reverse complement strand
GCCGTACCACTTGCCCTTTTCCTTATCGAAATCGTTTAAGAACCACTGCATATTGTCGCCGTCGGACATCAAAAGGCATACTGTGTGGATGTTTTCGGGTGCGGTGTAGTTTTCAGCATCGAAAACCGTTTCGCCCCGAGTTATATTCTCAAGGTTAAAGTTACTTAAAACGGAAAGGTTGTGTGCCCAGTCGGAGGGAATAAGGCAGGCGTTAAGCTTGGAAAGAGTGTCAACCGTGTCAAGCTCGCCTAAAGTATTGTTGTAACCGAAAACAAGAGCGTTATCGTTTAAGAATTCGTATTTGTAGCGGTGAAGCTTCTTGTTGGTGCTGTCGGAAAATCCTACGTAAGCGCCGTTTTTAACAGCCAAATCAATTAAGCAGGGCGCAAACTCAGCTTTTTGCTCCAAAGCCATATCCTTATTTATAAGCTCGAAGTATTCGGATTTAATCAGCCAGCTGTCGTCCTTGTCCCTTGCATCGAAGCAACAGGTAAATCCCATACTGTCAAAGCTTTCCTTAAGATTTTCGGGAACTGCCACAGCATTCATTATACCTGAAAGTGATGCGGCAACCTCTAAGGATTCGCTTGTTTCATCGTTACTGAATAAAATATACTGAGTTACCGTGCCTTCCTTGAAGTAAAATTCAGCAAGGCTCTTTAAATTTACGGCGGCGCCGTCTATTTCATACTGCGGCTTAATACCCCAGCTGTTTTCTATTTCCTTTAAAATGCTTTCAAAACCGTCGCCGCTTTTAATAAGGAACTGTGTTTCGCTTTTCTTGGCGGCAAGTCCCTGCAGGGTAGAAAGTGTAAGGTCGCTTACTACACTTCCCGTTTTATCGGTAACTATAATATTTTCAGGAGCAACACCAACTAAAAGTGCCTGAGGTGCATTGCTTAAAAGCTCTTTTACTTCGGTAATAACCAAGGTGCTTTCTTCTTTATCGGAAGTTCTTGTGCTTTCGTTTTCTGTGGCACTTTCACTTACACTCCGGCTTGATGAAGAGCTTCCGTTAGGGGCAGCTGCCTCACCGCAGGCGGACAGGATAAGGGTAAATGCTAAAACAAAGGATAAAAGCTTTAAAAGTTTAATTTTCATAATTTAACCAACCTTTAAAATTGATAGATTAAATATAGCATAAATTTTATAAACCTGCAAGGGCTATTCATTTGAAGCTATAAACTCGCCTATAGCCTTGAAAATCTCACCCGTAGGGTTATCATTTTCCTTTGCTTCAGCATTTAATACTACAATAACGTAGCGGTTTTTACTCTCGGTTTCAATAAAGCCTGCGTACCAGTAGTTTAAAAGCTCCTTATCATTAATAAACTTGCCGGTCTGGGCGGTGCCCGTTTTGGCAAATGCTTTATATAAATCGCTTTTACCCTTTGTTGCTGTGCCGTAATTTACCGCTGATGCCATATAATTCTCTATCAGAAGTGAATCAGATACCTTAAAATCAGGTATGCTATCAGCACTTTTAATTTCGAGGGTGACCTTTTTTCCGTCATTTGTTTCTCCTTTATAGATGGTGGGCTCAGTATAAACGCCTCGTGATGCAATTGTGTTTATCATGGCGGCTATTTTTACGGGGCTTAAAAGCACCTCGCCCTGACCTATTGCAAAGTTGGAAAGAGCGCGGTTGTTTCTTAAATCTGCTTCATAGGGCATTTTGCCGCCTTCAATATAGTAGTCGGGAAAAATTTCCGTACTGCTTGTAAGACCTAATTTAATGGAGGTGCTGATAAGTGTGGAGGGTGAAATAAGCTTACTTAAATTCATAAAAAAGCAGTTGCAGGATTTTTCTATGGCAAGGTGCAAATCAACCTCACCGTGGGGATAAGCACCGAAGCAGGAAAAAGCCATACCGTCCGAGTAGGTTGTGCCCGTGCAGTTATATTTAAAGCTATAGGGCGAGAAAATATTTTTATCCTCCGAAAGGGCGGCAAGGGCTATATTAAGCTTAAACACGGACCCCGGTGCGAAGGAGGAAAAGCATTTATTTACAAAGGGGGAGTTTTCGCTTTCAAGGTATTTTTCGGGAGCGGAAGAGTCAAGCAGAGGGAAGCTGGCGGCGGCTAAAATTTCTGAGTCGGGTACACTTAAAATAACTATGGCGCCGTTATTTAAGCATAGCTCCTTGCCTATATTTTCTGTATAAATCTGCAGGTTTTTATCAATTGTTAAAACAATCCCGCCTTTTTTATCAAGGCTGTTATCAAGAGTGATTCCATCGCCCTGCAGCATATTTCCCAGCGAATCCACAGTATAAGTGGCATTTAGCTCACCGCTATACTTATTTAAAATGTTCTCGCCGTATTTTTCTAATCCTGCGGCACCTATTTTTCCGTTTAAGTAGCCTATTATATTGGAAAGGGGCTGGTTTTTTACATAGCGATTACTGCTTTCAATATATAATATCTTTTCGTTATCCGTTCGGTATCTGACCTCGGTAATGACAGGTGCACCTTTTTTTATTATCTCATTAAAATCAAGCTCGTTAGCGGCGCTTTCCCTTATACTTTCAAGGCAGATTAAGTCGGGCGGCACTATGGCGTAAAGTGTGTTTTCGCTGTTTGTTATGGGGATTAAATTTCTGTCGTAAATCACTCCTCTTGAAGTAAGTAAAGTAAGCTTTCTTTGCTGCTGGCTTAAAGCTGTCTCAGCATAGGGTGTATTTGTGGCGGCATTATAAAGGGTGTAAACACCGTAGGAGAGAAGTAAAAATAAAGAAATCAAAGCAAAATAAGCACGCTTTTTCATAGTCAGCCTCACGCATTTGGGTAAGTGAATTTTAAAGGGTTTATATAAGCTTTTGAAAAAGTTTTCCATTTATTCATAAATTGTTAAGTATGGGTATTTTTTTCGGGCGTAGAATTATAATATAAACGGAGGCGTGACTATGGATTTATATATACAGGCAAAGGCAGCAGAGCATTTATTTAACATAATTATGGGTAAAAGCATTAAGTCTACATTGCCCTTTAATCCCGAAAAACCCGCGGCTGAGTTTAAAGTGGGTGAGTATTGTGAGTTTCAAAAGGTAAACCCCGAGGATGTGGGGCTAAGCTCCAAAAAACTTACGGAAATGCTTACAAAAATGGAAGAAAGTGAAAGTGCAAACGTTCACAGCATCGTTATAATCAAGGATAATAAAATGGTTATGGATGCTTCCTTTGCACCTTTTCGCAGCGATATATGGCAGGTTACCCACTCTGCCTCCAAGACCCTTACCGCCATGGCAATAGGCATACTTGTTACAAGGGGTAAATTAAAGGCGGAAACAAAGCTTACGGAAATATTCGAAAACGAAATGAACATAGTAAGCAAATTAAAGCTCGGTAAAATAACGCTTAAGCATCTTCTTACAATGAGCTCAGGGCTTGTTGCCAACGAGCTTATGATAGTATCGGAAAAGGACTATTTAAAAGCCGCACTTGATTCCTCGGTTTCCTTCGAGCCGGGCAGTAAATTTCAGTACAACAGCATAAATTCCTACCTTTTATCCTGCATTGTGCAGAAAATAACGAGCAAAACTCAGCTGGAATTTTTAAAGGAGGAGCTGTTTTCAAAGCTCAACATAGAAAATGTATTCTGGGAAAGCTGTCCCATGGGCAGGACAAAAGGCGGATGGGGACTTTATATGCTGCCCTCAGACCTGGCAAAACTCGGTGTGTTTCTATTAAACGGTGGCAAAATTAACGGGGAAACTATAATAAGTGAAGGCTACTTAAAGGAAATGCTCAGCCATCAGATAAGTGTTAACGAAAAGGGCGAAGGCTACGGCTACCAGACCTGGATGGGCAAAAGGGAAAATAGCTTCCTTTTTAACGGTATGCTGGGTCAGAATGTCCACTGCTTTCCTGATTTAAACACCGTTGTGGCGGTTACGGGCGGTTGTCCTCACCTTTTTTCCGACTGTAAGGTAAATGAAATTATCAATGAATATTTTGCAGAGTGTAAAGCCTTTAAGGATGTAAGCTTTAGCAAAAAGGAAGTAAAGGCGTTTAAGAAAAAATGCGAAAACCTTAAGAATCCTCTTTTCAGTTTAAAGAGCAGGCGGAAAATTCTTTTTAAAAGCAAACTCCCAAAGGAATGCGGCTTATTAAACGGGAAAACCTTTGAATTGGAAAACAGACTTTTACACACGGAACCCTTTTTCTCAAGGCTTATAAGCAACTCCTACCCCGAAGGAATAAATAAAATAAGCTTTTACACGGAAAATAACCGCTTCTTTATAAAAATCACCGAGGGTGAATGTGAAAATATAATACCCCTGAATTTTGAGAAGGAAGAAATCACGGACATTGTTTCCAACGGCGTAAAATATAAAGCTGCCGTAAAGGCAAAATTTACAAAGGACGAGGATGAAAGAACGGTGCTGAAAATCTCCCTGCCCTTTTTGGAGCATTCCTCGGGTCAGATAATTAAAATATTCATTGAAAGTGAAAAAGAAATAAGAATAAGGACCGAGGAAAAGCCCGGCAGAGAAGTTATCGAGGAAGGCTTTGTTACACTTTCAGGTATGTTCAACGATAAGGGCAGCAGTAATTTAATAAAGAAAATTGACCCTCAGCTTGTAAGAAATCTTTCCCTCAGCATCACTCAGCCTGAGAGCAGGGCACATTTGTCGGAAAAAGAATAATAAATGTGACAAAATAATGAAAATTTATAAAAATCTCAGAAAATCTTATAAAATTTGTAGATTAATTTAAAAATATGTGATACAATAGAAAGGCTTTATGCGATCAGCACTAAGATCGCCGGGTTTTGAAGAAGGACCCGCTTAATATATCAGAAAAGGAAGACTTTAAAATGGGTAAAGGCGCAAGAACCCGCGTTAACAGCGCGGAGAAATTTAAAGAGAGAAGGGAGCAGGTTAAGGTAGAAGCTGCTAAGCAGAAGAGGAATAAGCTTATCACATCTATAGTTTGCATTGTGCTTGCAGTTGTTGTAGCTGCATCCGCACTTACATACGTTTTCTATTACCAGAACGGCGAATATCTCCGTAAGCAGATTGCTGCTGAAACTGAGAATCATAAGATAGATAACGCTATGATGCTTTACTTCTTTAACCAGAGCTTCAACGATGTTTACAGCTATTACGGCGAGTATTTCGAATTGATGACGGGTGTGGACTTAAGTGTGTC
>JAGBID010000079.1 GCA_017935165.1 Clostridia bacterium | reverse complement strand
TGCCTATTCCGCCACACCAGCTTACTAAAGCTTAAACATAATACCACATATTTATAATAAAATCAAGAGCTAATTTAAAAAAATTTTTTCTTTTTAAGTATAAAACATACCTTGGATTATTTGTACAACATATCGCTTTGGCGATTTTAATTAAAAGTAACACAAGATGTAGTTTTTATAAACATTTCTTGCACTATTTATCTTAATATTCTGCTAAATTATTTTTTGTAAAGGGCATAAAACACTTTACTTTAACGGATTAATAATGTATACTTATCTTACAAACTTCTAACGAATTCAAGGAGTGAATTTCCAATGTATTATGTAGGTATTGACATCGGCGGCACAAACATTGCCGTTGGTATTGTAAACGATGAAGGTAAGATCATAGCTAAGGGCAATGTTAAGACACCTTATATGGCATCCCCTGAAGTTTTCTGCGATGCTATTGAAGAATCCACTAATATGGCTCTTAAGAACGCAGGTCTTACAATTGCTGACATCGAATCTATCGGTCTTGGTTGCCCCGGCACAATCAATCCCGAATCCGGTATTATCGAGTTTGCTAACAACTTAGGCTTCTCCAACGTTCCTTTAAGAGCAATGCTTAACGAACGTTTCCCCGGCCTTGAAATCTGCATGGATAACGATGCAAATGCAGCAGCTTTCGGTGAGTACAAGGCAGGCGCACTTAAGGGTGCTAAGCACGCTCTTGCTATCACACTCGGTACAGGTCTTGGCGGCGGTATTATTATTGACGGCAAAATCTACAGCGGCTTCAACTATGCCGGCGGTGAATTAGGTCACACAATTTTAGTTGTTGACGGACGTCCTTGTAACTGTGGTTTAAACGGTTGTGTTGAGCGTTATTGCTCCGCTACAGGTCTTATTATCACAACTAAGGAATATATGGAAAAAGACAAGGATTCCAAAATGTGGGAAATTGTTGGCGGCGATATCAACAAGGTAAACGGCAGAACTGCTTTTGACGGTATGAGAGCAGGCGACGCAAGTGCTAAGGCAGCTGTTGACGAATATATCAAGTACCTTGGTGCTGCTGTTGTTAACTATGTTAACATCTTCCAGCCTGAGATATTCTGTATTGGCGGCGGTATCTGCAACGAAGGCGAAACACTTATGAAGCCTTTAAGAGATATTCTTGATTCCGCTCACTACAGCAAAAACTCTGAAAAGCAGACAGTTCTTTGCAGAGCAGCTCTCGGTAACGATGCAGGTATCATCGGTGCAGCGCTCCTTTGCTTACAGGGCAAATAATTTAATTTAAAATTATTACATCGGTCATTGGGATTTCCCGATGGCCGATTAATTATAAAAGAAAGGGTGTTTAACATGAGCATTGAAAAGTATTTATTTGATAAGCTTCCTTCAGGTAAGGAAGTTACCGGCTACGTTATGAAGAATGCAAACGGTATGACTGTTGACGTTCTTACTTATGGTCTTCGCATTCGCAACCTTCTTGTCCCCAATAAGGACGGCGGTTTAACTGACGTTATTTTAGGTTATGACAGCATTGATAATTACCTTGACGATTATCAGGGTACTTTTGTCGGCAGATATGCTAACCGTATCGGCAAGGCTAAGTTTACTATTGACGGCACAGAATACCAGCTTGATAAGAACAATAACGACAACAGCCTTCACGGCGGTATAGAAGGCTTCAGCTATATTGTTTTTAACGTTAAAGAGATTATTGACGGTGACGAGCCTGCAATCGTATTCAACTATTTAAGCCCTGACGGTGACCAGCATTTCCCGGGAAATCTTGACGTTACCGTTACATATAAACTCACAAGTGACAATCAGCTTCAGTTTACTTACGAAGGCGTAAGCGACAAGAAAACTCCCTTCAATCCTACAAATCACGCCTTCTTTAATATCGATAAAGACCACAGTGAAACCATTTTTGATACCGAGCTTAAAATAAATGCATCTTACATCACTCCTGTTGAAGATGACCTTATCCCCACAGGAGAAATTGCATCTGTTGACAACACTCCCTATGATTTCAGAATTAGTAAATTACTCGGCGCAGATATGTTCAGCAAGGACCACTCCATAAATCTTTGCGGAGGCTTCGACCACAACTTCTGTGTAGACGGTGAAGGTTACCGTGAACACGCTGTTGCATACTGTAAAGATACAGGCATTGAGCTTTCCGTTTGGTCAGATATGCCCGGTGTACAGCTTTATACCTTCAATAAACCTCCTGTAAAAATGGGAAAGAACGGTATAATCCACGCTCCTCATACTTCCTTCTGCCTTGAAACACAGTTCTATCCGGATTCACCCAACCAGCCCTCCTTCCCCTTTGAATTTTTGGAGCCCGGTAAGAAATTCATTTCAAAAACTGCATACAAGTTCGCTGTAAAGTAATTATGCTTTACACAAACAAAAATACCAAAGCCCGCTGAACTTTAAGTCCAACGGGCTTTTAAATTTGCTTTTTATTTTTCTTCCTCGTCTATTCTGACGAGTTTACCGTCCTTATAAACGTAAGTGCTGTTGTTTTCTTCAATACCTTCGTAATCGGTAAGAGAAGGCTTTGACGGAGGCGGAGGACCTTCTTCCTCCTCTTTCTTTTTGTAGTAGGGCTGAATTACAAGTAAATCAACAACCGGATAGAACACAAATGCCTGAGTATACATCAAGAAAGAAGGAACTATAACAATCAACAGTATTATTCCTATAAGCAAGGTACCGTTCATAATAGGAACAAACATAATGTAGAACGCAATTATAATGCCTGCAATAACGATAAAGAGGATGTTCTTAAGAATACCGGCAGCGCAAAGAATAAGCGAATTCTTATATACATGTCTCAATTTGATATTTACTGAAACGATCATAACAGGGACGTAAAACTGTGTCATAATAAACACGACCGCAACAATAACAACAAACACAAGAGGAATATAGAAAAGCCAATTATCCTTTACAGAAGATAAATAAAACAAAAAAGCGAAGGATGCCATAACGTAGAAAGCGTAGCAGATAATTCCGTTTATAAGGAAAGGCTTCCAGTTTTCTTTAACACCTTTTGCAAACTCGTTCCATACAAAAGCGTAATCGCCATTGGCAAGTCTTCTTGCAACAACCATTGCACCGCTGTAAGGAATTGAAAGAAGTATCAAAGGCAGGTACGTTACGTATGTATCGTAAAGGTTAAGCTCAGCACTTCCGAACTTTACCATGGGGAAATATTGCATACCTAAATAGTAAGGTGCAAAGTACACGGCAACGCAAAGGAATAAGATAAGTGCTGTAGGGATCATAAATGCAAGGTTAAGCTGAACGAATTTGCCAAACCTTCTTGTAAAAGTGGTTATATAAGAAGAGGATGATGACTTTTCAACTTCTTCTTTCTCGACTCCCTTACCGGGCTTGTCAAGATTTCTTGTGAGGAAACCCAAAATATCAACTCCATTAAAATAATATAAAATTAATTATACACCTTTTTCTCATCATTATCAAGTAGTTTTAAATAAACTTGTGTGGATGAAATGTCGGCATGTCCCATCATTACTTGAATATCCTTTACATTTGTACCGTTTTCAAGTAAATGAAGAGCAAATGAATGGCGCAGCATCTGTGGTGTTAATTCTTTATCTATTTTTGCAGTTTTAGTATAGCCTTTTATTATTTTCCAAAAGCCCTGACGGGTAAGACGGCTGCCGTTAAGGTTTACAAATAAAGCTTTATTATCGTCTGTATCTATCATTAAACTTCTCATACGGTATATGTAGTCGGAAACCGCCACCAATGCTGAAGGCTTAACAGGAACAGTGCGTAAACTTTTACCGTTGCCGCAATATAAAAGACCTGTTCTTAAATTAATATCCGTTACATTAAGGTCAATTAGCTCAGTTACCTTTATTCCCGTTGAATACAAAAGCTCAAGCATAGCTTTATCACGGCAACCTCTGGGCTCAGTTAAATCCTGCACAGATAAAAGCCTTGTAATTTCCTCTCCGCTTAAAACCTGGGGAGGCTTTTTGTTTGCCTTCTCAAGCTTTATACCGCGGGTAGGGTTAAGCTTTATGTCGCCGCTTTGAATAAGGAACTTATAAAGACATCTTATTGATGATATGCTTCGCGATACTGTTGTGGCTGATTTGCCCTTACTCTTAAGATAAGAAGCATATTCATTTATTGTTTTTTCGTCGGCTTCACCTGGGCTTTTAAAGCCTTTTAAGGATAAAAAGTCGTTATAATAGCCTACATCCCTTAAATAAGAGGACAAGGTATTTTGAGAACTTGTCTTTTTATTCTTTAAATATTCTTCAAATCTCAGTAGATAATCGCTCATATTTCCATCCATTTCAACATCATTGATTTTAATTTCCTGAAAGCATTTCGGTTATACCGAATAAAGCTGTAAACACAGCAAGAATAATAAGTGAAGCGTAGAAATTTTTCACGCTTTGTTTATAAATTACGGTGCCTGATACTTCCTTAAGCTCTGTTTTTTCCTTCAAAAATCGCCTGTAAAGCTGAAATGAGCTTTTAAAGCAATAGGAATAATTCATAACAAGAAAGGAAGTAAAAACCGCCCAGAAAGGCAAATAATAAAGCATAACCTTATAGTTTATACTTATGTAGGCGTTATATACGGATACTGAGAGCACCGCTCCCAGAACAAAGCTTACAAAAGGAATTGCAGCAAATCCTAAAGGTGAAAGGGAAAGGAAAAATCCGCTTAAAAGAAATATCAATGCAATCAAAATGAAGGAGATATAAAACGAAAGAAAATCACCTTTATAGGTTTTAAAAAGAATAAAGGAGTAAACACCGTTTTCGCTGATGTTACGTGAAATAAATAAAACTCCGTAAATTATACCCCATAGAAGAAGCAACATAAGAAGTATTGTAACCAAATACTCCGTATTAAACTTTTTATCCTTTACCTTTTTTATAAGCTTATTTTTCATTTTTTCACAAACCTTACCTTTGTATTTACTCAGGTAATATTTATGAAAACAAAGATCTTTATATGTAATTATTTTCCTGAAAGTTCCTCTGCCCTTTTTACACAGGCATCCATAGCCTTAGTAAGAAGAGGAAAAAACTCGGAATTTTTAAGAACTGTTGTGGCAGCTACGGTTGTGCCACCTTTTGAGGATACCATTTCGGTAAGTTCATCCTCACTATAACCTGTTTCTGTAAGCATTTTTGCACTGCCTACAAGAGTATCAGCAAATAGTTTAAGTGCTGTATCTCTTTCTAAGCCGTGGTATGCGCCAAAATCGGCAATACATTTAGCAATAAGGTAGATATAAGCAGGGCTGCTGCCGCTTACGGCTATAACAGCATTAATATCCTCTTCTCTTATATCATACACAGAACCGGAAGTTGAAAGTATATCCTTAATAATCAGATATTCACTTTCGCTTACATTATCGGTTTTACACATAGCACTTGCACCTGCACCTAAAAGCATAGGTGTATTAGGCATAACTCGGATAAATTTTTTATCCATTCCTAAATTTTCCTGCATATTCTTAAAGCTTATTCCTGCAGCAATAGAAACGTAAAGTATATCTTTATCCTTATACGGTGCTAAAAGCTCGTAAATTTCAGGGAAATTCTGCGGCTTTACGGCAAGGAATATTATAGGACAGTTTTCTACCATATCTTTAATATTTTCGCATACCGTGCAGCCCAAAGAAGCGAAATAATCCTTTCTTGCCTGACCTCTGCCGTATATAAATACATTCTCTTTCTTTGTATAATCTGCTGAAAATATGCCGTTAATAATGGCTCCCGCCATTTTACCGGGACCAATAAAACCAAATTTTACGCTGTTTATCGGCTACTACTCCAAAATAAAAATAAAAGCATATGATAAATATAATACAAATTTCTTAGTTTTTCAATATTGCAAATGCATAATTTTGCACTTTATTTTATTTTGGAACTTCCTGCATAAAATATTATGTAAACTACTGTATAATGTGTACCTTTTGTATAAATTTATAATTATACAGTCATAAATATTGGCTTTTCTTCTCTGTGAAAAGTGCAATAAGGCTTCCGCTTACAGAAAAAGCTACTATTAAAAGCACTCTTGCAAAAAAGACCGTAAAACTGTCACTTGCTAAAATAAGAAACAGTACCAGTGCTGTCAGCATATTTATTCCCCCAACAGCGAGTCCGTGAAGCAGTACCCTCTCCCCTGCTATTTTACCTGCTGTTATCCCGCTTATAAAAGAAGCTGATGAAAATATAATCAGACCCAACCACAAGTAAGCTCCGTCCTCAAAAATTCCCATTTTAAGTGAGATAAGTGCCACTGCGGAAAGCAGAAAAAACAAAGAAGCAACATTTAAAATTCCGCCTAAAACTAAGGCTTTAATTTTGAACATAAAATAATCCTCCCAAAGCTAAGATATAAAATCTTATGCCTTAGGAGGATTCATAATGCCTTGATATTAAACTTTTATCAAATTAAGCTTCAGCGTCATCCTTAACAGTGTCAACACTGCTGATAGCCCAACGCTTAACTCTGATTCTTGCACGGTCAGAACCTGTTTCAATAACGATAGAATCTGTCTCATCCTTAACAGCGATAATTCTGCCGCAGATGCCACCGATTGTTGTGATCTCATCACCAACAGTTGCACCCTTTCTCATTTCTTCTTCCTTCTTCTTCTTCTTGTTCTGAGGACGGAAGAAAATGAAATAGAGAGCAATAATAAATACTGCATAAACAGCAAGCATTATCCACATATCGTTGCCGTTTGCAGGAGCTGCAGCTGCTGCATCAAGTGTGAAAAATGTATTCATAGTGCTAATTCCTTTCTAAGCAATAATAACTTTGTTAATAATACCAAAATTTTTCATTCTATGCAAGGGAAAAGCGAATAAATCTTGTAAAATTTTTATAAATAGCATATATATGGCAGTTTTATCCAAGAATAGCCCTTATCATAAACTCGTGTTGCTCATTCCAGACTTCCTTTGTAAACTGACCGTGCTTAAGTCCCGGCTGAGGTCTGTATATAACGTCGCAGCCTTTATCCTTTAAAGCTTTGGCATAGTTTTCAATCTGAACTTCAGGGATAAGTTCATCATCACCGTCACTTGAAATATAGTATTTTATACTAGGCATCTCCCCTATTTTGTGTACGGGAGATATTGTTTCCAATGCATCCTCATAATCCATATCATAAGAACCAACAGCACTTAGCAGAGTCCTTGGAAATTCAGGGTGACAACCCATTGAATATAAGGCATCCATTACAGGGCAAGCTACCGCAGCTGCAGTTACTTTGCGCGTAGTTCCTGCAATAAAATTCAGTGTGCCTAAGCCGCCCATACTGCCGCCGCTTACCACCAAAGGAAAGCCTTCTTTCAGATTATATTTATCGGCAATAGCGTCAACTACTGCATTTGTCATCCTTATTGCGCTTTTATTGCCCCAGCTCCAGGGACCGGGAAACATATAAGCTAATATAATTCCATATTCAGCAAAGTCTTTCGCATGCTCTGTGTCATAATCACCTAAATTAAGATTACCTCCAAGGCAAGAGCATCCGTCAAGACCCGGAAGTTCTATTATAACGCCCTTGACTTCACCCTTTAAAAAAGTTTCGTTTGTTTTTGCATAAGAAAGAATCGTATTTTTATTTATATACTTTTTATCATTATAAATTGCCATAAAGCACCTCCTGAAATTACTTTTAAAATTATATCACATACAAATTTCAAAAAATATGAGATTTTATTCAGAAAACATTGTTTTTGCGTCAAAATAAAAAACAGAGAGACATCCTTACGTCACTCTGTTTTTCAGTCAATTTATATTCTCTTTGATATTTTATCGATGTTCTCTTTATAGAATTCTTCAAATCTTCCTTCATCAAGGGCATTTCGAATCTTAACCATAAGGTGGTTATAGAAATAAAGATTGTGCATAACTGTAAGCCTCATAGCAAGCATCTCCCCCGCTTTGAAGAGATGGTGGATATATGCTCTTGAGAAATTACGGCAAACAGGACAATTACATTCAGGGTCTAAGGGTGTTTCATCCAAAGTATATTTTGCGTTACCTAAATTTCTTATACCCTCAGAGGTAAAAGCGTGACCGTGGCGAGCATTTCTTGTAGGCATAACGCAGTCGAAAATATCCACGCCGCGTCTAACTGCTTCTAAAATATTGGCAGGGGTACCCACACCCATTAAATACCTTATTTTATCCTTGGGCATATGAGGTTCAACACTTTCAATAACGGAGTACATCTCCTCAGCTGTTTCACCAACAGCAAGACCGCCGATTGCATAACCGTCAAGATTCAAGTCAGCTATAGTTTTCATATGTTCAATTCTTAAATCATGGTAGGTACAACCCTGATTGATACCGAAAAGAAGCTGATTCTTATTAATAGTATCATCAAGAGAATTAAGCCTTTTCATTTCAGCCTGACATCTTTTAAGCCAGCGTGTGGTTCTGTCTATGGACTTTCTTGCATAATCGTATGTTGCAGGATTTTCCACACATTCATCGAAAGCCATTGCTATAGTTGAACCGAGATTTGACTGTATCCTCATACTTTCCTCAGGACCCATAAATATCTTATGACCGTCAATGTGAGAAGCGAAGGTTACGCCTTCCTCCTTAATGTTCCTGAGTTTTGCAAGGGAGAAAACCTGAAAGCCGCCGCTGTCTGTAAGCACAGGACCCTGCCATCTTGTAAAGTTTCTGATGCCGCCAAGCTTTTTAACAACCTCGTCACCCGGTCTTAAATGAAGGTGATAGGTATTACAAAGCTGCACCTGGCAGTCAAGGTCCTTTAAATCAAGAGCAGATACACCGCCCTTAATAGCGCCTGCGGTAGCAACATTCATAAAGGCAGGAGTCTGCACAGTTCCGTGAACAGTGATAAACTCGCCTCTTCTTGCATTTCCTTCTTGTTTAATAAGTTTATACATACTTTAATTCCTTTGCTGTTAATTTCTATAGATAAACATTGCGTCGCCGAAGGAGAAGAAACGGTACTTTTCTCTTACGGCTTCATTGTAGGCGTTTAAAACCTTTTCTCTGCCGGCTAATGCGGAAACCAACATTATAAGGGTACTTTCAGGCAGGTGGAAGTTAGTTATAAGGCAGTCAATACCCCTAAATTCATAACCGGGGTAAATGAATATATCTGTCCATCCGTCACTTTCACAGAATTCACCTTCATATTTATATACGGATTCAATGGTTCTGCAGCTTGTGGTACCAACAGCAATAACTCTGCCGCCCTTTTCCTTAGTGCTGTTAATTAAATCCGCCGTTTCCTTAGGCATATAGTAGTGTTCGGAGTGCATTTTATGCTCTGTAATATTTTCTGCGGAGACAGGTCTGAAAGTGCCTAAACCTACGTGTAAAGTTACAAAGCCTATTTTTATACCCTTCTCCTTAATTTTACTGAGAAGCTCGGGAGTAAAATGAAGTCCTGCTGTGGGAGCGGCTGCTGAGCCTACCTCCTTGGAATATACCGTCTGGTACCTTTCCTTATCCTGAAGTTTTGCTTTTATATAAGGCGGCAGAGGCATCTGACCGACTTTATCAAGGACGTTATAGAAGTTATCACCTTTTTCATAAGTAAACTTTACTATACGGTTGCCTTCCTCAGTTATATCCAGAACCTCGCACTTAAGTACACCTTCGCCGAAAGTAAACTTAGTACCGATTTTAGCTCTTTTACCGGGACCTGCCAAAGTTTCCCAAGTATCTCCGCCTAAATTCTTTAAAAGTAGGAATTCTACGTTGGCACCTGTGCCATCCTTAACACCGTAAATCCTTGCAGGAAGCACACGTGAATCGTTAAGAATCAGAGCATCTCCTTCTTTTAACATATCGATTATATCATAAAAATGCTTATGCTCAGTTTTGCCTGTTTCTTTATTTAAAGTTAAAAGCCTTGATTCATCTCTCTTTAAAAGAGGAGTCTGGGCAATAAGCTCCTCAGGAAGCTCAAAAAAATAGTCGCTTGTTTTAAGTGCTGTTTCACACATTCTGAAAAATTACCAACTTTCTATTACTAAAATGAAATTTATTTAATACAGTATACAATATTATAAGAAAAAAAGCAAAATAAATTGACAGATTACTTTAATTAATGTATTATATATATTGGAT
>JAGBID010000078.1 GCA_017935165.1 Clostridia bacterium | reverse complement strand
GCTTCGCAGGGTTGTATTTAGACGGATTTGATTTCATCCGAGGACTTGTCCTTGGATTTCATCTGAACGAAGTGAAGATTTCATCGTTGCCGCGCAACGATTTCATTAAACCAACAGAAAAAGAGATAACATTTCGGCTACGAACCGATTTGTTATCTCTTTCTGTCGTTATAAGGGTTTGGGCTTAGCCCATATTTGCGTTTGACTAGTCAAATGCGATGCTTGCACTTTGCTCAAAGCATAAATTCTCCGCTAAAAACATCACCCATTTCCTGCTGCGGTTTTTTATATTTCTGCTATTCTGTTTTTAAGGGCATAAAAAACACCCAAGAGGTCAATTAACCTCTCAGGTGTAAAATTCTATCAGCCCGACACAGCTTCGTCGGGGTACAGCAAACCGTCGCCGCCCGATACCGTGGTGCTTTTGGAATTATGGTAGTTTACTGCACTCTCTTTAAATTTGCCTATTTCGTATTTGCTTAAGTAATTATTTGCGTGGTCGGAAATACAGGTCAGGTACTCCCTGCCCTCCTCCTCAGTCAGGGCGTAGGCAAGTCCGCTGTAGACAACAATTCCTTTTGCGTCCTTTGTAACTTCATTAAAATTTTCTACCGAGCTGTAAACGTAGTAACCGTTTTTATCGGTATTCATACCGTTAAGGCATCTGCTGCTCAGGTAGAAATTTCTGCTGTCCGCATAGCCAACATCCGTAAAGTACACAGCACCGAAAACACCCACGGACATCTCTTTTACCGAAAGAGCATTTTCTTTTGGTGCCTTACCGAAATCGACCTTCCCTGAACAAGCAGAGAATGAGAGAACGAGGGCTAACACAATAACAAGGGATAAAAGCTTTTTCATCATTTTCCTCCTATACGTTTATCTTGAAAGCAGGTCCGTATAATCACTGTGGTCCGGGTTATAATTTCCCGCCCATTTTATAAAATCTGCGTATGTCTTATCTGTACCGTATTCACTTCTTATTTTTTCGTCAATACAGCTTACGTAAGCTTCACCTTTACTGTCAAGGTAATAAGCAAAGGGCACGGCTTTGTAAATAATCACGCCTTCGCTATACCTTGAATGTTCGTAAAAGTTATAAGTTAAAATAAATTCATTTTTACCTTTTTGTAAATTTCCGTTGCCATCAAGGGTAAGGCAGGTGCTTTTGGGAAGATATAAACCATTTAATATGTATTTTCCGTTTTCAACGCTTCCCACGTCCGTATATTCAATTTGCCCGTAATCTAAACTGAGAGAAAGAACGTCATAAATCTGTTCTTCGTAGTTCTCAGCTGTTTCGAACTTTTCAAATTCAGGGTAAATTAAACTATCCGTGCCGCCCGAACAAGCAGAGAAGGAAAGCAGTATTATCAATAAAACAAATAATATTTTTCTCATTTATATTACCCCTAAAGATATTTTATTTGGAAGTGCCGTAATAGTAAGATTTGTCAGGCTTGAAGTTTACGGCAAAATTAATAAAATCCTCGTAACTTCTGTCATTTTTGAAATAGTCTTCAAAAACATATAAGCATTTCACGAAAGCCTCGCCCTTTTCATTAAAGTAAAACAAAAAGGGAAATCCTTCGAAAATAATCAAGCCTTCCTTTACTTTGCCGCCGCTTTCTTTACTTCGGAAATAATTTGCCATCTTTGTGTTAAGGGTGGAAACATATCTTCCCGTTTTTTCGGGCGCCTTAGTTTCCTCGTTAATAATATGCTCGGGCACCATTTTAAGGGGCATTACCGTAATATCCTCGGTGATATATAGTTTTTGCTCCTTTATTTCGCCGATATCTGTATAAACGGGAGTGGCATCCTCAAAAGTAAGCTTAATGACGTCAAATTCATTGTCACCAAGCTTTTGAAAGCTTGGCAGCTTTGCTTCACTTATTATGATTTTTTCCTGACTGCATCCGCTGAGAGTAAAGATTATAAGTAAAATTAAAAGCAGGGATAATGATTTCTTCATAATTTCAGCTCCTTCCAAAGAAATTTAGGCAATTTAACTTGAAAGCAGGTCCTCGTCGTCAAGGCGGCGAGTATAGGACTTTGCCCATTTAATAAATTCGCTATAGGGTTTATCCTCCTTGAAATAATCGTTGAACCTGATTTCAAGGCATTTTACGAAGGCTCTGCCGTTTTCGTCGTAATAAAGGGAGTAAGGCACACCGTCGAAAATAATAATGCCTTCGGCGTTTTTGGTGTTCTGGGGAAAGTAGATGGGAGTATCTGCAAGCCAGGTGCCGTTTATATCCGTATACTGACTTGATGGGTACATATGGCTGTACCTTAAATGCGTAGCTTTAAGCCTGAATTTATGCTCAATAACCTTGCCCACCGTTTTGTAGTTGAATATGTCCATAGCTATTTCAAGCTTTTTAACTTCAAACTCGGCGCCCTTTTTGGGATCAGGCTCACCGTAATCCTTAAAGGTCGGAATGGTGCTGTCGTACTCGGTATAAATATTTATACCGCTGCCGTAAGGATTGGATGCTTTTAAAGAGTTGTTATAAGTAAGCACGCTTATTACCGTAAGCAAGCAGACAAGTACAGCTGCAATTAATACAATTACCGATTTTTTCACAATATCACCTTTCCTTTCTACTTTAGTTGACGAGATTATTTTTAAAATCTTACACTCTTTCTAAAATAATTTTAACACAGTCCGTTTATTTACGCAACAAAAAACAAAACCGCAGGAGAGGATGAGCCTGCGGTTTCGTTTAGCCATAATAATAATTCCATATTCCTTTTTCGGGCTTGGGAATAATAACGAGGTAATATATGTTATGTTTATATTATAACATCTTATTTCAAAAAATAAAGATGCAACTGCAATTATTCACAATTTGTTTACAATTGATTGCAGGTGCATCTATCGTTATTGGTAATTATTAATGTGATATATTTTAAATTCTGACTGAGGACTGTATTTTATCCATTCTTGCGTAAATTCCGCCTAAATCAACAAGCTCCTGATGAGTGCCCATTTCGGCAATTTCGCCGTTTTCAATAACAAGAATCATATCTGCATTCCTTATGGTTGAAAGGCGGTGAGCTATGGCGAAAATAGTTTTCTTGCCTGCAATATTATTGATTGCTGCCTGAATTTCTTTTTCTGTTTCAACGTCTACGGAGGCGGTTGCCTCGTCAAGAATAATTATTGGTGACTTTCTTAAAATAGCCCTTGCTATTGCAACACGCTGTTTCTGCCCGCCTGAAAGCCTTAAGCCTCGCTCACCTACCTGAGTTTTGTAAGTGTCGGGCATTGCCATAATATCCTCGTGGATATTGGCAGCTTTGGAAGCTTCCAAAATTTCCTCAAAGGTAGCGTCAGGCTTAGCGTAGGCAATATTTTCCTCAATTGTACCGTTGAAAAGGAAGGTATCCTGCAAAACAGTTGAGATATTATTGCGAAGGCTTTCCAGAGTTACGTCCTTTATATTCTTTCCGTCAACCAATATTTCACCGCTTTTAACGTCATAGAATCGGGAAATAAGCTGAGTCAGGGTGGTTTTACCTACACCCGTAGGACCAACCAAGGCTACCATCATACCCGGTTTTACCTTAAAGCTGATGTTTTTAAGTACGGGAACCTCCTCCTGATAGCTGAAGCTTACGTTTTTAAACTCAACTGCGCCTTTGGCTGTGCCCAAATCCTCGGCGTTTTCTTTATTTTTAATCTCGCTTTCCGTATCCAGAATAGCCATAACACGCTCAGCGCCTGCCATTGACTGCTGAACACTTTCAAGCATATTGGCAAGTCCTGAAACGGGAGCATAAAACATACTTAAATAGAGCATAAAAGCAACTATGGTTTCAAGGCTTAAGCCGTCATAAAAAGCAAGCAGACCGCCCACGCTTACAACAACTATGGTACCGATGGAGGAAATAAACTCCACAGAGGGGTGGAACACGGCACTTATTTTAAGAGCCTTAAGCATTGCCATAACCTGGGCAAAGTTTTTCTCGTCCACCTTGTCAGTCTCGTAGTTTTCTCTGCCGAAGGACTGAATTTCGTGAATACCTGAAAGATTATCCTGCAGCTTGCCGTTGTATTCACCCATTTTCTTTTGCTGAATACGGAAGAAGGGGCGCACCTTTTTGGAGAAGACAAAGCCTGAAATCAATATTAAAGGTAATGGGAAGCAGGTGGCAAAAGCTAACTTCCAGTTAATTGACAGCAATATTGTTAAAACACCTATAAACGTAAAGCCGTTTGTGATTATATCGGGGATAATGTGGGCGTAAAGGAGCTCGAAATCACGGGTATCGTTGGTGATGCGGCTCATTAAGTCACCCGTCTGCTTATCGTGGAAAAAGCCTATGTGAAGTCTTTCCAGCTTATCGTAAACCTTTCTTCTTAAATCTCCCACCAGAAACCAGGCTGCCTTGTGGGAGAGATAATTGCTCATAAATCTTAAAGCAATTCTCAGTAAATAAAGGATAACAAGTATTAAGGTAAGCTGACCGATTGCGGCGAAGGATGCCTCGGTGACGCCCTTTTCCACAATACCTGTCATTGATGAGAGGACCTTAGGTGCCGTTAAATTGACAGCTGTCAAGCCGAAGGTGGAAAGTATAGCTACAATGTACAGAGTTTTGTACCTGAGTGCTTCTTTGCTGAGTTTAAGTAATAATTTCATATATCTTCCTCAAATAAAGTATTATGTATATAATATATCATTTACCCGGGAAATAAAAAAGATGCAACTGCAATTATTTACAATTTGTTTACAAATAATTGCCGCTGCATCATCTGTTTTATTGAATTACAATTTCTTTTTCCTTGCCTCTGATTTCAGCACCTTCACAAGTAAAGCTGCTGTCCTTGTGGAAAACCGCCATAATTTTTCCGTCCGCAGTTTTTATTGCCTGAACTTCGCTGTCATTTCTGATTACTTCGACCTGAGGCAACTGCTTTTCAGCCGATGAAATCATATAGGCGTAGTCCTTTACCCTTTCGCTGTGGGATATTGTTAAAAGTACAAGCTCGCCCTTTACTTTGTGACTTAGTCTGTATCTGTTAACGCGGTTCCAGTCACCCTCGGCGTTAATAATATTGGCTTCGATTTTTGTTTCACCAAGCTCCGTATATCGCACACCGTGGTGGATGAGGCTTTTATTCTCCCTGATTATCTCGCCCTGCCTGAAGCACTGGTCAACAGTGGTTGTAAGGGAAGTAAGAGCGCCGTTACCGTTCTCGATGCCTGCGCCTAAGGATACAAAACCGCCCTTAAACGCAAAGTCCGTAACGTAGGCTATAACACCCTCGTGCTCAGCTTTTTCGAAAATTACCGCCTTATCCCCTACCTGCTGACAGCCGTAGTGACTATTGGGTAGAGGGTCACAGCACCAGTTGTGCTTATCGAATTTTGCCTGCAGGCTTTCGTCGCTTTCATTCAAGGCTGTGGTGCCCGGCACCTTGGAAAAATCCCACAGAGGATAGATGTTTAAATATTCGCTTCCGTCCACCATTACGTTTAAATGAGTTCCGTAAGTCATATTAAGGCATAATTCACCTTCGCCGTTGCAGGTATCCTGATCCCAGAGGGTATCGCTTGTGAACTTGGCACCCACGTAAATGCCGTCAAAGTGGTGGCAGAGCAGCATAGCGTCCTTAAATAATTTGGTAGCTTCAAGCTGTTTGCCTCCGTTAATGGCAGTAAGGTAAGCTTTAATCTCGTCCTTTCTGGGCATATCATCAGTTTTCAACATCATTTCAACTGAGCTTTTTAAAAGTCCCGTTTTAATTGCATCCTCCCTTGCAAGCTCGCGGTTAATGGCGGAAACATCCAGGGCATCTCCCCTTGTCATATACCTTACGCCGTCAAGAATATGCTTTAAGAAAATATCAAGCTTTTCCTTGGCGAACTGATACTTCGTGCCCTGCATTAAAAAGGCAAGCTGAGAAATATCGTAGGCAAAGGCTCTGCCGTAGCCTCCTGAATAGAGGCGCCTGCCGTGCTGGAAAAAGCTGCCGTCCTTTTGAATACCTTCGCGGTCGTATTTTATTTCCTCGGCGATTCTGTTTATTGCCAGAGCCAAAAGTGGCTCGTCATCCGTCAAAAGAGCGTGCTTAATGGTGTTTACACCGCCCCATATAAGGTTTGCGCCTGTCCATTTTTCCGATATTTCAGGTCTTTCCTTAAACGAGCCTCGCTTTATAAGGGTAAGTGCCTTTTCCACAGTTTCTTTATCAAGAACATTATAAAGAAGAAGTGTGATGTCACCGATATTTTTGGGTACACCTATTTCGCGGTGCCACCAGTTGGGATTCTGAAAATCGTAATGAAGCCAGTATTTTAAAGCACCGACCATCTTTTCTCGAAAGTCCTTTTCATCAAAAAGCCTTGATTCGGGATTTTCGATAAGTATGGCAAGGGTCCTTACATAGTGGGCAGAAGCGCGCCACTCGGCTTTATCTAAATTATCATATTCAATATCCGCCCAGCGGTAGGTGCCCTCCACCTCGCCCTTTACCATATTTCTCAAAAGCGTTTCTGATGGCGGACATTTTTTGTATGCACGCATAGCATCCTCGGAAATGTTCCCCATTCTTAAAAGTTCGGTGTAGCGTTTTCTTATGTTTTCGGTTTCTTTCATAATTATCACCTTTACGGTTTTGATGTAAACTTATAGTAAATATATTTTGTGTTTTTCCGTGCGCAGTGGTGGGTCCCCTTCCCCATGCGGGGAAGCTGAGGGATTGCCCCCCGATGGAGTTCTCGGCTCCATAAATTCGAAGAATTTTTGTAAGAGGGAGCTGTCACGGATACGTGACTGAGGGGTTGTAATTAAATTGAGATAAACTTTTTCCCAACCCCTCCTATTTTGTTGCGCAAAATTTTCCTCCCCCGTGGTCACGAAGTGCCGCGTAAATTCGAAGACGTCAGGATGAGAATTTTTGACAGAGGGAGGCGAGAACAGAGCGGGAGATTGCGTCGCAGACCATTAACGTGTCGCAGACACACATCACTAGTGAAACGTTATCACTTCTCACTTATCACTTAAAATAATAATGGGAGCTATCTATCAAGATAAGCTCCCTTTAGTATTTAGTATTTAGTATTTATTATTTATATTCTGTACTCACCAGCAGGTACTATATAGTATCAACTCAATACCCTATATAGTATCACAATGAGACCCATATAGTGTCATTTTGTAAGCACCCGGGGTAACAAAGAAACAAATCACTTGATTTTTAGCTTTATCTTGGGAATTATAAGCAGTAAAACAAGGCAGAAGATATCGAAAAGAATAATGGAGAAGGCGCTTATCTGGTTTAAGGGTGAGAAGAATGCAAAAAGCAATGCGATTAAAAGGCCTATAACCACTGCTACAGCCTGACATACCACCAGAGTGGAAAGCACCGGCTTAATCTCGTTTGAAGCTGAAACAGCCTTCATAAGGCTTTCTACCCTGCCCTTTGTGGCAGCTAAGGCATCCGCCCTTGTTACCTCTGCCCTTACGGTATTTTCAAAGGTCTGTGAAAGCTCGCCTGTGATAATGCTTACATAGGTTTCATTTATACCGAAAAGATTATTTATTAGCTTCTTTGTAACGTTGGGGTCACGCTGATTGATAAGCAGTGAAACGCCGTTCTTTTCAAGGGCTTTAAGCTCCTTTTTCTTACGCATATCTGCCTTATAGGAGAGGATAAGCATAGTGGAGAGCTCACCGTCCACACAAATAAACAGCACTTTTTTAAGGAATTTACCGCCGTGTTCGGTGTATTTTAACACTTCCTCCTTGCTTGGAGGTGTAATATCATTATTAACTAAAATACCGCGGTTACCGATAAGCACCTTCTTACCCTTAACGATACCCTCGTATCCGCATTCGGGACTAAGCTTGAAGGACTCAGCCTCGCCGTAATCAGCTTCGTCATTTACCTGGTGGAAAATGTCAGCCATAATACCGCCTGCGCTCTCAGCCAGGGCACCTGCTAAGTAAACGTCCTGCTCGCTGTCCCTTTCGCCCATAGTTTTTACGCCGTCAAGGGTAACTGTACCTAAGGGGAAAAGGTCGTGGGAATCCACCATAACGCTGTTCATTTCGCTTAATGCCTTTATACCTTCGAAACCGATGGACATAGCGCCGGCACGGTTTAATTTACGGCAGAAGCGGCTGATAGGCATATTGATAGCCAAAAGATTGCTTGCAGGCACACTTATTAAAAGGGAAGAGGCAAGGGTATTTATACCTGCCATCATATTTTTAGAGACCAAAAGGGCAATTATTGCCAAAATAAGGGACAATACAAGGGTTAAAGGAGCTAAATTCTCACTTAACTTCTCACTGGGGTCACTCTTATAGGAAAGCTGCAAGAAGCGCTTTAAGAAACCTGCACGCTGCTGATAAGCAATTTTAGGCTCAATGGAAGTACCGCCCGAGAGCTTTAAAGCTGTGTTGTGGTCAGAAAATCCTCTGATGGCGTACTTCTGCTCACGGGATGTAACAAAACGGAAGTTGCCGTGGATTCTTTTAACCATAACAGTCTTGCCTATTACGTTTAAAAGCAGAACAAAAGCTAAAGCGGAGCCATAAACATTTACGTTGTTCTCACTTATAAGCCTTGTATTGAAGAAGCCTGCAATTATCTGAGCTAAAACCGCCAGGGCAGCAGCAGCGGCGGCACTATCCGAATTAGCCTTAAAATTGAGAAGATTCTTTAAGCCCGTAATAAGGCTTTTGAAATTAATGGCAATTAAGGCTATTACTATAACTAAATTTATAATAAGGTAAGCTATAAATGAGGCTTCGTTCTTATTGCCCGTTAACACACTTGATGCAATAAGCAATACGATTATAGCTGCAAAGGAGAGACCTGCGCGCATTGAAAGCTTGCTTAAGCTTGCCTTCATATCCGCAAAAATAGGCTTTGCATCTGCACTTGAAACGTAATCGTCAATCTCCTCGTCGTTTGTGTCATTTATTTCTTCCTCGGTTTCGTTTGCAAAACGTGTAAAAGGAGCAGGCTTTTTATCCTTTTTCTCTGCCTTTGTTTCATAAGCCAAAGCCTCGCTTACAAGGGCAGATTGAACTACGTCAATGTTAAGAAGGTGCGTGGGAAGTGTTTTTTCTCTGTACTCTGTTACATTGGAAATTTCAGGGAAGGAAACCTCGGCTTCTTCCTCGGCTTCCGCCGTTACCTTTTCCTTAAATTCGATTACCTTCTTATTGATGTCCTCAATACTTTCCTCATCGATAACCGTAAGCTTTTTATCCTGAAGCTCAAGAGCGTTGTTTAAAACGTTGAGCTTGATTTCCATTGTATTGCTCTTGGCAGTTTCAGAAATTGCCTTTGTAAACTCAGCGGTATTTTCAAGCTTATCAATGGAGGAAATGTCCTCCTTTGTTTTGGCTGTAACGGGAATGGGCGCAATAATACCAAGCTCGTTTGCAACCTCGTCCACGTCAACGCCTGCGCTTTCCACAGCCTGAGCCACGCGCTTTCTTCTTTCCTGCTGAATCTTTCGGAAATTTTCCTCAATCTCATCGTCAAGGCTTAAAACTGTATCGTCAAACAGCTTTGCGTAGGTATCGTCCATTGTGGGTTCTTTTAAATCTTCCTCATCAATGTCGTAGCCTTTTCTGAGCTCCTCAAAGGGTTTTATCTGAATTCCGTAGTAAAGGTCATCTTCCTCTACGAAATCGCCCTTGTTTTTCTTTCCGAAGCGGTTTTTAGCCTTTTCTTTTTTGGTCTTCTGCTTTTTTGCTTTTTTTAGCTGCTTCTGATCCTCGAAAACTTCCTCAATTACTGTTTCCTCGTAAAGCTCACCGGATTCGATATCCTCAAAAGTATCGTTTATTTCCTGCTCTTCAATTTTCTTTTTATTCTTACGCAAGGGAGTATCTCCTTTCGTTTATTATTTAGCTTTGATTCCTGCGCGCTGACGGGCAATTTCGTAAGTTAATATACCTGCAGCTACGGAGGCGTTAAGGGAGTTGATTTTACCCTTCATTGGAAGTGACACTATAAAGTCGGATTTTTCCTTTACAAGCTTGGAAACACCGAAGCCTTCGCTGCCTATTACAAGCACACAGGCGCCGCTGTAATCAACTTCACACCAATTACTGCCGCCCATATCGGCTGTATATACCCACATTCCCAACTCTTTTAATTTATCAAGAGTGTCGGGAATATTTGTCACTTTAACTACGGGGATATGCTCCACGGCACCGGCAGAAGCCTTGCCTACTGCATAAGTAAGGCCAACACTGCGCCTTTTGGGAATAATAACGCCGTGTACGCCTGCGCACTCAGCTGTTCTTAATATTGCGCCTAAGTTGTGAGGGTCCTCAAGCTCATCACAAACAATTAAGAAAGGCTTTTCGTTTCTTTCCTCGGCAAGCTTTAATACGTCCTCAAGAGTACTGTACTCCTTAACCGCGGCTGAAGCAGCTATGCCCTGGTGGTTACCGCCGCCTGCCATTTTATCAAGCTTTCTTATATCAACTTCCTTTATTACTATACCAAGCTTACTTGCCTTTGCAATAATGGGTGAAAGGGAACCGCCTTTATTTCCCTTTGCTACAAATATGCTGTCAATTTCCCTGCCGCTTCTTAAAGCCTCGGTAACAGCATTCCTGCCTATTATAATACCTTCACCTACAGCGAAATCCGTTTCCTTTGTATTTTCCTTTATTTTCTTATTATCTTCCATTTTTAACCTCAGTTAAATCTTCACAGAATTATCCTATTTTATATATTGTATCACATATTTTCAAATACTTCAATTAATTTTCATATACTTAGTAAAGGAATATTTTCAAAATAAAACAGTATTTAGCGCGAATGTTTTTTGAAAAATGAATAAATATTCTTTTATACTGTTTATAATCATCTGCCTAACGTTATACTTTCCGTAATCTTGAAAGAGTTAACATAATCAACAGAGTTTTCCACCAAAAGCTGTTGATAAGTCTGTTGAAAATGTGGAAAAGTCCCTTGAAAGCTGAGTTTTTTAAATTAACAAAGTTTAAACAGCCAAATTTTTATGTTAACTGAAGCTTTCCGCGAAGTTTCCGCAAGGTAAAACAAAAGGTAATAAATAAAACAAAGTTTCGGGGAATAATTGTGTCAAGCGACAATTTTTCCACAAGATATGGGACCTTATTTGTCAAGTACTTTTTTCAAAGTGCTTTTTTATACCTTAAATTTTTATTCACCCCTGTTTTAAACATATTTGGTTAAAAACTTCGCTACACACCTTTGCAAAGCGTGGTTTATATGGTATAATAGGGTCGAAAAGAGTTGGAACGGGAAAGAGTTTTAAACAAATTTTTCCCTTATGAAAGATAAAATATTTAAGGATTTTGCATATTTATTCAAATCAAAAGCTATATAAGGAGAACCCCTGCGAGGGTGGGGGTGTGAATTTAAAATGCGCGAAGATATTTGCTCTATACCGATTAATGAAGTTTTTGAACCTAAGGACGGCTGTCCTTACTGCCGTATGCGTGATATGCTGGAGGACAGAATGGCAACCTATATAACGGGCGCCGCTATGATGGAGCCTGACGTAAGAGTGGAAACAAACCGCCTCGGTTTTTGCGAAACTCATATGAAGCATATTTTGGAGCGTGGAAGCCGCCTTTCCGTGGCTTTGATTCTCCAGACCCTTCTTGATGCCAATACCGAAGAAATTCTTCCCGAAGAAAGCAAGATAAACGTAAAGAAAGCCACAACTAATGCCGACAGACGCGAAAAGAGCTGTTTTGTTTGCGAAAATATCGACAAGAACATTGAGCACCTTTGCTCAACGGTTTTAAAGCTTTGGCAAAATGAGCCTGACTTCAGAAAGCTTTACTCCGAGCAGACACATATCTGCCTTAAGCACTACAATATGATTCAGAAAACAGGCGAAAAGAAAATGAACAAGAAGGTTTTCCAGGATTTCAGCAAGGAAAACCACCGCCTTGCAAGGAATTATATGGACACCCTGCGCCACGATATCGGTCACTTCTGCAAAATGTTTGACTACAGAAGCAAGGGTGAGGACTGGGGCAACAGCCGCGATGCCATTGAGAGAAGTGTTGAGTTCCTGACCTCAAGAAAACCCGGCACCACCACCAAGACAGAAGGAAAGAACCGCTGATGTCAGAAAGCATTTTCATCACCGAGAAAAAATTTGACTTAGCCGAAACCCTTGACTGCGGTCAGGCATTCCGCTGGGAGGAAATCGGCGAGAATAAATGGCAGGGTATTGCCATCGGCCGTGAGCTTATAATTGAGCAGAAGGGAAATAAGCATATTTTCCACTGCAGCGAAGAAGATTTTAACAGCATCTGGAAAAGCTACTTTGACCTTGAGGAGGATTACGAGGGGATAAGAAGCCGCTTAAGTGAGCTCTCCCCTGTTTTGAAAGAAGCCTCCTCCTTTGCTCCGGGTATAAGGATTTTAAGGCAGGAGCCCTGGGAGGCGGTTTGCTCCTTTATAATAAGCCAGAATAATAATATTCCGCGAATCAAAGGTATAATAAAAAGACTCTGCGAGTTATGCGGTGAAAAGGTGGGAAGCGGTTACAGCTTTCCCAAGGCAGAGGTAATTGCCCTTAGGGACGCGGAATTTTTAGCACCAATAAGAAGCGGTTTCAGAGCCAAATATATTCTGGACGCCGCCAAAAGATTTACCGAGGACAAGGAATTTGCAGGTAAAATAGAAAAACTCCCCCTTGAGGAAGCAAGGAAGGAGCTTATGACAATAAAGGGTATAGGACCCAAGGTTTCGGACTGCGCCCTTTTGTACGGTTTCCACAGAACGGAATGTTTCCCTATGGACGTGTGGATGAAAAGAGCCATGAGCACACTGCTGCCTGAAGTTGACCCCTCTT
>JAGBID010000077.1 GCA_017935165.1 Clostridia bacterium | reverse complement strand
TTCTAATATAATTAATTCATAGTTTATAAATTTATAAAGTATAGAAAACAACGCTGAATACAGAGAGAAGCATTAACGCAGCGAGAATGATACACATAATTCTAACCATTAAAGTTCTTTTGTCAGTACCTTTTTTCCTCTGCACCATACCACCTCCAAATTGAGAATTTACATTTTAACTACACCAAATAATTGTACCACGAAATTATAGGATTTTCAAGCTGTTTTCGGTATATTAAAAAAAGGTCTTTTAATTAAAATAGTACAACAGGGTTATTAAAATCGTTGATAGAATAAATAGATGCTATAAGTATAATAGGCTTAAGGAGGCGATTTTTAAATATGGAAAAACGAGTATTTTTAAATTTAGATACCGACTGCAGCGGTTACAGCTATTTAAATTACTTGGAAAAGTATGATATTCCTGTAAATAAAGAAACTCTATCCCCTTTTATTGACGGTTACAAAAAAGCAGGAGTGACCGATTTTTTAATTAATAGTTTTGGCCAGCTTGCTATGTGCGAGAGTGAAGTTTTTTACGATTCTATAGATAAATATAACGAAGAATACGAAAACGGCATAAAGGTAAATTACAAAGATTGGTACCGCGGTATGCACAACGCCTTGGTAAATTACGGGGTTAATCCATTTAAAACGTGGATAGATAGATGCCGTGAAGTGGGCATAAACCCTTGGCTTACTATGAGAATGAACGACTGCCACTTTCCCGATAAGGAAGTAAGCTTTGTTCGTTCCGACTTTTTCTATAAAGCTAAGGAAAAAGGCTGGCTCATTGGTGAAGACTACGGATATTTTCACTACTGCTATAATTATGCGGTGCCTGAAGTATACGAAACTATGCTTAAGTTTATTAAAGAGCAGCTTTTAAAATATGACGTTTACGGCTTCGAGATGGACTTTATGAGGGAAATTTACTGTTTCCCATATAGAGAGATGCCCGAATGCTATAAGATAATGAATAATTTTGTCCGCGATGTAAAGAAAATTATTAAGGAAACGGAAATAAAGCACGGCCACGAAATTAAACTTGCCGCAAGAGTCACAAGGGATATTGAGCAAAGTAAAGTTTTCGGTTTCGACGTAAGGACCTGGGTAAAGGAGAAATTGGTTGACGTGCTTGTTCCTTCCCCGAGGTTTGATACCTGCGATACGGATATTCCCATTGATGAATGGGTAAAGGAATTCCCCGAAACTGATATTTGCGCAGGTATTGAAAACTACATAGTTCGCCCTGACACAAGATGCCACAATACAGTTGAAACCGTGCGAGGCATAGCGGTAAAATATCTTACTATGGGTGCTAAGAGTATCTACTTATATAATTATTTCTTTGCAGACCTTCCCGATAAATCTGAAGAATTTAATATGCAAAGAACTTGCGAGATTATTAAAACCTGCACGGATTTAGAGACGGCAACGAAGCTTCCCTACCGATTTATTGTAACTTATCAGGAAGATTGGATTTGCCCCAAGGGATTTGAAAGGTATAACCCCCTCCCGATAAAATTAGAGGGCGGAGAAAAGAAGCTTCCCGTCAATTTAGCTTATATCCCCGAAAATGCAGAAGTTAATCTGTTTATCGGTACGAAGAATATTGATATAGAAAAGCTTCAGGTAACGGCTGATGGAGAAGTTTTAGGTGACAGTGTAAGCGAATTCCCCAAGCCCTCCAACGATTTAAGTAAGGGTTATCTTACAGACGGTACATTTTTGCCGGACGGAAGCACACCTTTTAAATATAGTTTAAAAGCAAAAAAGGATGGCAAATATAACTTAGGTTTTAAGTATAACGAAAATTCATTGAATGCGGAAATAGACTATATTGAAATTGAAGTAATTCCAAAAGAATAAGGAATAAAAAAGAGAGGCAATAAACCTCTCTTTAATACTATTTTTCAGGTGCTTCAAGAACGTTTTCTACCTTTACTATAGTACCGTCCTCGGCTTTATATGTCATATAAATACCCAACTCATGGAGATAATCGCAGAAGTCTTTGTTCCTTTCTTTATCTCTGTTGCCGTCGTTTACATAAAACATTACACTTACGCCTTTAACAATGTTATTGGAATTTGTACCAACGTCAACGCTGTAGTCGTAGCCATCTGCAAACTCACTGAGAGGCTTGCCTTCCTTTGTGAAAAATTCGAAGCTCTTAATATCAAAGGGAACATTTCTGGATAAAAAGGATAATCTGTTATACCATACTATACCAACGGAGAACACAGCATAAGAATCCGAGTAGGTTGCTTTGTTGTCATGTGAGAAGGTTACGAAATTATCGCCGATATAAGTAAGACCGATGTTCTTTAGCTCATCTTTTGTCATTGCTTCGCCGGTAACGGTAAGGATTTTTGAGGGTTCAACTTCAACAGAATGGTCGATTACATTTACTGCAATATCATCAAGCGTGGTACCTTCGGGGAAATCTTCCGTATGCAAAAGTCTCCAGCCGTTATTTAAGTTATAATAATAAATGTTTTCAATATTGCTGTAGTTACCGTCCTTGTCGCAGAAATAGAGTTCGAAATTCTCCTGAGGACCGTAGTAAGCAAGAAGTAGGTAAGGATTTTCGTGCGATTTATCTGTAAAGAAGGATATAAGTCGCAGCTCGGCATCCGCAAGGGTGGGCTTTTTTACTTCCTCCTCAGTCAATTCTTCATTTTCTTCAGCAGGATTTTCCTCATTTATATCCGTGCTTACTGAATTAGTAAGGCTTTCTGAGCTGTCGGGTGTTTTAATTTCTTCCTTTTCGTCCTCTGTAACAAATATAGCGCAGGCACTAAAGGAGAGAATAAGGAGTATGGCTAAAAGCAGGGAAATGATTTTTTTCATAATATTACCTCTTTATTTTGAAATATTTATAACAGGCTGAATACCAAAGGGCTGGCGCCAATGATCGTAACACTTAATAGCAAGATAATAATGTAATACGTAAACACACTGTTCACCATAGTTATTGGCGGCTCTGCAAAGAGCGTCATCAGTTCTTGTGCGCGTCAGTATAGCGCATAAACCTGTTTCAGGTTTAATCTGATTGCCGAACTTATTATATTCGATGCCAATCTGGTAAGAATAAGCAGTAGCGTAAGTGTTGGGTTTGACATCATAATTGAGTGTCATACCTGAATAAGACTTATATTCCCCGTCTGCAATCATTCTGTCACATTCTCTTAAAATAAGAGCTCTCACTTCAGCATCGCTTAACAAGTAGAC
>JAGBID010000007.1 GCA_017935165.1 Clostridia bacterium | reverse complement strand
ACCCTGAATACCCTTTCTTAATACCATGGGGTTAGCGCCTGCAGTAACGTTCTTCATACCCTCGCGGATTAAAGCCTGAGCTAAAAGTGTAGCTGTTGTTGTACCGTCACCTGCTACGTCGTTTGTTTTTGTAGCAACTTCCTTAACAAGCTGTGCGCCCATATTCTCAAACTCGTCCTGAAGCTCTACTTCCTTAGCGATTGTAACGCCGTCGTTTGTGATAAGGGGTGCGCCGAACTTCTTGTCAAGAACTACGTTTCTGCCCTTAGGGCCAAGTGTGATTTTAACTGTATCAGCAAGCTGATTGATACCGGAAAGGAGTGCCTTTCTTGCATCCTCACCGTAAACTATTTTCTTTGCCATATTCAAATACTCCCTTTGCCCTCGCAAAGGTTCTCCTTCATAAAAAATTATTCAACAATTGCTAAAATATCGGACTGCTTTACGATGGTGTACTCCTGGCCGTCAACCTTAATTTCTGTGCCTGCGTACTTGCCAACGATAACACGGTCTCCTACGTTGATATACATTTTAATTTCCTTGTCGTCAACTATACCGCCGGGACCAACTGCAATAACTTTGCTGATCTGGGGTTTTTCCTGAGCAGAGCTTGTAAGTACAATACCGCTCTTTGTTGTTTCCTCAGCTGCTTCCTGCTTAAGAAGTACTCTGTCGAGTAAAGGTTTAACTGTCATAATAAAATCCTTTGGCTTAATTAAGCCGTTCCTTTCTCCTTCCATTTAAAAGCCCGGGAAGGTAGGCAAAAGCCGATTAAATCGGTTAAATTATTTATTTGTCTATTGTTTAGCACTCGTTATCCTTGAGTGCTAATTTATATTATAGTAACTTTATTTTAAAAATCAAGTCTTTTTTAGGTTTATATTTACTTTTTACAATTTTTTAATATTTCGTTTAAATTTACTTAAAGCTCGAAGTCCTCCAAGGTAAGCTCATCAAAGGCTGCGGACTGATCCTTTAATACCCTTCTGGACTGATTAAGCAAAGCTTCCTCCACTAAGTTACGGACCATTCTGCCGTTACCGCTCATCTTGGTTCTGTCCGCCTGCTTTCTTTCGAAATATTTGAAAAGAGGCTCCCTGCAAAGCTCATTCAGTTTATAACCCTTGTTTCTTACGGTTATTTCGGCAATCTTCAAAAGCTCCTCGGCTGAATAATCGGGGAAATCAATGTTATTGGGGAAGCGTGAAGCCAAGCCTGAGTTCATGGTAAGGAAGTTTCGCATTTCGTCCTTATAGCCTGCAAGGATAACAACTAAGTTTTTGCGGTTACTTTCCATCTCCTTAACCAGGGTATCAATAGCTTCAAGTCCGAAAGAATCATCCTCGCCGCGGCAAAGGGCGTAAGCTTCGTCAATAAACAGCACACCGCCCAGGGCTGACTCAATAACCTGCTGAGTCAGGGGCGCTGTGTGACCAACATACCTGCCCACTAAATCCGCCCTTGTAACCTCTATAAGCTGACCGCCCGTAAGCACGCCTATTGCCTTTAAATATCTGGCTACTATTCTTGCCACCGTTGTTTTACCTGTACCCGGGTTACCCGTGAAAATCATATGCATGGAGGTGTTGTCTGCCTTCATACCCTTCTCACGGCGTAAAAGCATTACCTTATAATATTCCTCAAGGGAGTAAATATATTCCTTAACTTCATTCAAGCCTACTATATCGTTAAGCTCAGCCTTAACGTCCTTTAAGGCTTCAGCCATATCTACCTTAGGCTCGTCGCTTACTGTGAGCCTTGTTTCGCCCATATCTATAATAAGGTTTTCACCTTCGGCTAAAAGCTTGCAGTTTAATTTGCCTGCATCCTCCATAAGCTTATACTCGCTTAAGTTTTTGAAGCATAAATCGGCAAAAGCCTCAATGGTGTTTACACCTTCCTGCACGCTGAACTTTGTTTTGAAGAATTCCTCAATACTTTCGTCGTACTCCAGGGTAAACTCCAGCATCTTTTTACTTCTTGCGTTTAAATCACGAAGCACACGCTTACCGATAAGGCTGAGGCTTTCGCCCGTAAATTCATCGGTAACGCAAAAATCGCTGATGCCGTTAATGAATGCGGCGCCCATATTGTCAACAATTTTGCCCTGATGGTGGTTTGTGATAAACACAAGGTACTGACCGTTCATATTAATTGAGCTGATGGCACCGGGCACCAGAGCTGTGCCTGCATCCACCAATATACCCTTTTGCTCCACATAGCGACTTTGCAGGCGCATACTGCCCTCCAGCACAAGGTCGCTTAAATAAGACAGCAGGGATTTATGGCATTTATCGTAATTTTCAAATACTATTACCTTGCTTTTGCTGTGCAGGGCTGCAAAAATATCCTGCACAAGAAGTTTATTATCGCTGCCTGACTGATAGTTTGAAAGGTCTATTTCATATACCTCGCCGCTTTCAAACACCTTCTCCTCATATAAGAATTTAACAAGCAGCTTTAAGGCTGAGTGCCTGCCTGTACCGTTTTTACCTGAGATAATTATGGAGGATGCGGCTTTATTTTCCTCCACACCCATTACAAAGGGGCGCTTAAAGGAAAGGATAAGCTTTTTTACAAAGTCATCCTGACCGATTACCTCCTTATTCATTTTCTCGGTAACCTTTTTAAAGCCTGTTTTAAAATCCGCTTCATTTGAAGGAGAGTCAGAAAGTTTCTTTTCCTCTGCCTTCACCTTAGGCTTTTCCTCTTTTTTGGGGGTTAAGCCGTCGGACTGCATCTGCTTTTTAAGCTCCTCAATATTTTTTCTTGCTCTTTCAGCTTCGGCAATACCAAGCCTTTCAGCCTTTGATTTATTGGACCTTTCCGCCTTTTCAATACCCTTGTTAATAGATTTAAGGAAGGCTTCCGCCTCCTCGGCGGCGCGGCTTTTGCCCGTGCTTGGGTTTCTGAACATTGAGTCCAGTATATTTTCAATATCTTTATTATTATTCATAGTTATACCTTATTTAATTTCGGATAAAATTTTCTTAACAAAGCCTGCTTCCATCTGACCGGGAGCGCTGCCCTTTAAGCTTGAAGCAAAGGTAAAGGGTGAACCCGTCTGATTACAAGCTACACGGCTTATTTTACCTAAATCGCCCATTGATATCAGAACACTTGGGAAATCCGTCTCGTTTATTTTAAGGCTCAAACTGAGCACCCTTAAAGTATCCTGAAAGCTTGCGGGCATTAATGCAAGCTTGTAAACATCCGCTGAAGTTTCTTTCATTTCATTTATTTTATTAAGGATTACTGCATCCTCGTTTGTATATTTAAAATTGTGGTAGGATATTACGGTGGTAACTCCCTGCGCCTTAGCGTAGTCACAAAGCTCACGGCTGTAAGGGGAGCTGAGCTCAATATCCACAGCTTCGGGTTTAAGGTCGATTAAGGCTCTTATAGTATTTTCATATTCCTCAATTGATGCACTTCCCAAGCCGCCTTCATTTTTTGTCCTGTAGGTTATAAGCAGAGGGATTTTATAAAGGCTCAATTTAACAAAGCTGTATACTTCTCTGAAATTCTTTTCCTGTAAGCCGTCAATTCTCCACTCAATAAAGTCAAAATTTTTCTTATTTAAGGCTTCTATTTCCCTTGTTAATTCCTCTTTATTTGTTCCTGAAACGGGCACACACACAAGGGCATTTCCTTTTGTTAATTTCAAATCGCCTATGCTTACTTCCCTTACCATTTTACCACTTCCGATTTAGCATAATATAACATTTTAATTATACATTCTATTCACAGTCTTGTCAATTCAGTAAGATTTCACTTTTATTTATTCCCGATTTATGCTATACTGATATAAATAAGTTAAAGGACATCTGATATGAGTAAAAGAAGCGTAAAAAAAGCAAAAAAGAAGGCTGAGCTCAAAAAAGCCGCCTCAGAAGTAAAGGTAATCAGCCGCAAAAAATTAATATGGAAAAGAATCGGCCTTGGTGTATTTTTCACCTTAGGCAGCATTATAATCATACTTGCAGGCTTTGTTGTTTTCGCCCTCTTCTCGGGTAACGACATCAATAACCTGAAGCCGGTAAATAACGTAAAGGAATTTGTTTACCTTTACGAGCAGAATGAATTTGAAAGGGACCTGCCTGAAAATTTAATAATCACGGAAAAAAGCCTTACCATTGACGAAGCTAACCACACCTACAAAATCACCCTTGCCGTTAAATCAAGAAGTCAGTACGAAAAGCCCTTGTACCTGCAGCTTTTTTACAGCCCTGAATACGAAAGCTTTAAGAAGGGTGTTAAAAACCCCTTGCTTAAAATCGGCGAGAATGACGCTATGCTTTTAAAGGATGACATAGAGCGCTTCAGCGTTACGGGCACCTTTGAAAAGGGCACGGATACCGACACCCTTATAAAATATTTAAACAGCGTTTATATGGAAGTTATTTTAGGAAACAACGTTGGCAGGGTCCTTTTACCCCTTGATATTTATATTGAATAAACTGAAGAAATCAAAAAAACAGCCTTACAAAAAGCGAGGCTGTTTTTCTTTACTGTGTTACAGTTTTATCCTGAAGATCTGAAAGGTATTCCTTATAATTTTTCAAAACGTACGCCTTAACTCTTTTGGGGGTGGCGCCGTAAGGGAATTTTATCCTGCCAAACAGCCAGGAGGAATCGGAAGGTGAATTCATAGATATTTTTGCAAAAAACTTTGGTCTGTAATTTATAAGGCTTTTTTCTTTAGATATAAAAAGCAGGTAATCCTCCCCTTCCTTTAAGTTACTCTCCCAAAACAGATAAGGGTTATAAAAGTCAATAGTGTCATAGCTTAAGTTTATTACAAAGTAAAGGTCTTCCATTTCGCCGTAAAGGACTTCCCTGAGGTTAAATTCCAGGCTTACTTTTTTATTACTGTTGCTGCCTGTTTCCTTTATAGCTGCAAGCTTAGCTTCGACACAAATAGGATTATTATTGAAAACGGTATCGAAAAAAATATCTTCATCGGCCCTTCCTAACCTTGCAGGAGGGTAGCTGTCGCCGTATTCATTAATTTCATATTTCACCTGTATATATCCCGGAATGAAAGCAAGAGAAACGCTTAATGCCAACAGAGAAATAAAAAGAACTGATATAAATATAATTTTACTTTTCATCAGTCTGCTCCTTTCTTTACATAAATATTATAAGGCTTTATATAAACCCTTGTCATTCTGACTATATTTAATTATCATTTTTTTCGTAATTTGTCTATTTTCACATCAATATTTTCGGGCTGAATAAGCTTGCACTTGTTTGCATAATTATTCATATTTTTCTGTATTATTTTGCATAAAAGGCTTGACATTGAAGTTAAACTGTTGTAAAATTCTGTAAAACGGTGATATAGATATATTTTCTCCGTAAATAAAATTAAGGAAGGCAATTATTATGAAAAAGATTATTGCAATGCTCCTGGCTGTTATGATGGTTCTTGCTATCGCAGCTTGCGGCAATCAGGAAGCAAAGAAAGTTACAATTACTTCTCCCGACGATTTCAAGGGTCTTAAGGTTTCTGTTCAGACAGCTACAACTGCTCACGACGATTTACAGGCTCGTAACGAAGCAGGTCTTAACGCAAACATTATGCCCTATGAAAAAGTTACACAGTGCTTTGACGATTTAAGCCTTGGCCGTGTAGATGCAGTTTACGTTGACAGCGTTGTTGCAGGTTACTACTTAGCAGGCGAAGAAAGCAAGTACCAGGTTGTTTGGGAAAGCAGCGAAGGCGAGCCTATGGGTTTCTGCCTTTCCAAGGACAATGATGAACTCGGTAACATCTTAGAAAGCTGCATTGATATGCTTTACTACAACGGCACAATGGCTGAAATTGCTAAGAAGCACTTTGGCTATGACGTTACAGAAGGCGTAAGAACAGTTACAGAAGAGCCCGTTATCGACACATCCGCTCTCAAGACAATTCAGGAAGGCAAGCTTCTTATCGGTGCTGAAGTTGGTTATCCTCCAATGGAATACACAGACGAAACAGGCCTTGAGTATATCGGTTTCGATATCGACATCGGCAAGGAACTTGGCAAGCTTTTAGGTTTAGAGGTTGAAGTTGTTAACACAGCTTGGGACGGCATCTTCGAAGGTCTTGGTAAGAATCAGTACGACGTAGTTATCTCCGCTGTTTCCATTCTTCCCGACAGACAGGAAAAATATTTTATGACAGAGCCCTACATTGCTAACAAGCTCGTTATCGTAACACTTAAGGACGCTAAATAATTTATCGTAAAAACTTAAGGGAGGGGCTTTAACCCCTCCCGAATTTTTATTAAGCCTTCTTTGTAAATAATTTATTTGTTTTTGAAAGGATACGGCTTTAGCCGTAATATAATTATGGACGCTATAGTAAACGGTTTTAATCAGATAGTCGGCTGGATGCCTGCGCTTTTACAATCCACTTGGGTAACTCTTTTACTTTCCGTACTCAGTGTGCTTGCAGGCCTTATTTTCAGCGTATTTTTAGCCCTCGGTAAAATTTCAAAGAATAAGGTTATAAGCGGTATTTCCAGCGCTTACATCTTCTTCTTCCGCGGCACTCCCCTTTTGATGCAGCTTTTCTTTATCTATTATACACTCCCCCAGCTTGTACCCGCACTTAACATTTCTGACCGCTTCACAGCTGCATGGCTTGCTTTTACATTAAACGTTGCGGCTTACTTAGCTGAAATTATCAGAGCTGCTATCCAGTCCATTGATAAGGGTCAGATGGAAGCTTCCCGTGCATTAGGTCTTACATACCGCCAGGCTATGAGACTTGTTATCATTCCTCAGTCCATTAAGAGAATGGTACCCCCCATCTGTAACGAATTCGTTATGGTATTAAAGGACACTTCCCTTGTTTCCATTATCGCTTTAACAGACCTTACATACCAGACAAAGATAATTGCATCCAACAAGTCAAGTGCTTTGGTTTACGTACCTGCAATGATAATCTACCTTATTATGACAGGTGTGTTCACCTACTTCTTCAATAAGCTTGAGAAGAAGCTCTCGGTTTATGAATAAAGATTTGCAAGCAAATCGACGTCGCAACGCTTTGCGTATGCGTACGCCCCGTTGGTTTTAGATTTCTGACGAAATCACGTCGCAACGCTTCGCGTTTGCGTACGCCCGCTCGGTATATAATTTATCTTAATAATTTGGTATTGGAGAATTAAAAATGTCTGTAATCAAAACTGAAAATATATGTAAAAATTTCGGCTCACTGCAGGTTTTAAAGAACGTAAGCCTTACAGTTGAGCAGGGCGAGGTTGTAGTTATCATAGGACCTTCCGGTGCAGGTAAAAGTACTTACCTTCGCTCCTTGAACCGTCTTGAAAAGCTTCAGAACGGTAAAATTTACGTTAACGATGAACTTATGGAGGACAGAATCAACGGCAAAAACCACTCCCCCATCACTAAGAAAAGACGTGAAGAGCTCCTTCTTGATATGGGTATGGTTTTCCAGAGATTTAATTTATTCCCCCACAAAACTGCCCTTGAAAACGTTATGCTTGCTCCCATGCACGTTAAGGGTATGAAGGAAGCCGAAGCTAAGGCAAAGGCAACCGAGCTTTTAGAGAGAGTTGGCCTTGGCGATAAGCTTGACTCCTACCCCGCTAAGCTTTCAGGCGGTCAGCAGCAGCGTGTGGCTATTGCCCGTGCCCTTGCAATGGACCCCAAGGTAATGCTTTTTGACGAGCCTACCTCCGCCCTTGACCCTGAGCTTGTTGGCGACGTTTTAAAGGTTATGAAGGACTTGGCTGCCAGCGGTATGACAATGATTATCGTTACCCACGAAATAGGCTTTGCAAGAGAAGTTGCCGACAAAATAGTATTTATGTACGACGGCGCAATTTTAGAGGAAGGCACAGCCGAGCAGGTATTCAACAACCCCAAGAACGAGAGAACAAAGCAGTTCTTAGACAGCGTTTTATAAGAATAAAAAAATTACGGATTGGTTCTTAATTGAGCCAATCCGTTTTTTTATTTTGTTTTGGTGTATGCCATCAAAATTTTTAAAATCGGGTATAGTGTAATCAAGCAGCTACTAATGTAAAAACAGCTTCTGCTGTAAAAACAGCTTCGCAGTTTAGACAGGAGTAAATCCTATCCCTACTGTTTGTGTTCCATTTAAACATTCTTCCAATCTTAGGGACTATCGAGCCCTCCCATACGATTATACTTATATTTCATTACAGACCCGAAAAAAACACTTAAAACAAGCGCCCTTCAGTTATCTCATTACTATTAACGAACTTAAACAGGGAAGGTTTTAGAGCTTAAACATCTTAATTGCGTTTTCGCGGCAGATTTTACGGTAGGCACTTTCGCTTATGTTGCCTGCAAGATAGTGCTTATCAAGCCAGCCTGGTAAGTGGCAGGGGTCGATTTCCGTGCAGATGTCAAGACCGAAAAGAATTTTATCCTGATATTTTTCGATAAATTCAAAGCCTTTTTCTTCATCCCTTGCTACTGCGTTGTAGCCGCTGTTTGCAGAAAGGTCGCAGTACATATTCTCGTAATTTTCTAAAAGATGCCATACGGCACCCTTGCCGTTAAGCTTGCCTCTGGGGTAGCCCTTCATCAATTCGCTTGTTACGTCGGCGGACATATTTGCCCAGAAAGCCTGGGAGTGACCGATTATTTTAAGCTTAGGGTGTTTTTTAAGGCACTTTTCAAGACCGGGAAGGCCGGGGTCGTCAACCAAACCGTAAGCATAGCCCTGATAAGGAGAGATATGTATGGTAATGCTCATATCCTGCTCCTCACAATGGGAGAAAAGGTTGTCGAAAAGCGGGTCGTCAAAAGGTAAATTTGCTTCAATCTCCCCTACTGCTTTTGCACCCTTATTTTTATACCATTCAATAAGCTTGCCGAAATCGGAGGAGGTGCTGTGTTTCATCATTCTTGGGTCCAAGCCGCAGGCAAAGAAAAAGCGGTCCGGGTGGTTTTCTGCTATCTCCATAACTATTTCCGTTGTAGTTAAGAAGGAGTGAAACTCAGGGTTTAAAAGAGGCATAAGCATACCCTTTTCAACCCCTAAGCGGTCGTACATTTCAATTATCTTCTCGCCTGTAGGAAGTGCGCGTAAATTTTCAAGGTCGTGCTTGGGGTAAATATCGCGCAGAACTGCGTGGGCGTGGGCGTCGATTTTCTTAAGTAATTTCTTTTCCATTTTTGTTTTCCTTTCTTTTATTTTTAAAGCCTTTACATTACGTTTTATTAATTAATATTAGAATATCAGCAAAAACAGAATAATTCAATAAAAACGGAAAACTCAGCAGATTTGTTAAACCACGCAGCAGAATTATACAAAAATTCCCGAAGATTGTTTAAACCTTCGGGATTTCTTTCATTTTATTATTCTTCGTAAGCAGCTGCTATTTTCTTAAGTTCTTCGATTATCTCGATATGCTGGGGGCAGTGACCTTCGCAGGCGCCGCACTGAATGCACTGGGAAGCAAGACCCTTATCCTTAGTTGCATCCTTATAAGAACGCATATTGTAGGGCTTTTTGCTTTCGTCGCCGAACTTTTTGTTCTGGTTAGCAACAGAGAAAAGTCTGGGAATATTGATACTCATGGGGCAGCCGTCCACACAGTACTTACAGTTTGTGCAGGGGATTGTGGGAACTTCGTTAATAATCTTGACAGCTTCATCAATAGCCTTGTACTCTGTATCGTTTAAGGGCTTGAAATCTGCCATATAGGAGAGGTTATCCTCCATCTGAGCCATATCGGACATACCGCTGAGAACGGTTAAAACACCATCTAAGGATGCGCAGTAACGGATTGCCCAGGAAGGAATAGATAACTCGGGGTTAACCTCCTTGAAGATATCCTGTGCCTTTGTGGGGAGAGCTACAAGTGAGCCGCCCTTAACAGGCTCCATAATGATAATGGGTTTATTGTACTTTCTTGCAACTTCGTAGCATTTTCTTGACTGAACGTTGTCGCTTTCCCAGTCGATGTAGTTTATCTGAAGCTGAATAAACTCTGTATCGTCTGCGCACATTTTAAGAGCTTCTTCAAGATGCTCGGCGCTGTCGTGGAAGGAAAAACCGATGTGCTTTATCTTGCCTTCCGCCTTTTTCTCCTTGATGTAGTCCCAGGCGCCCATCTCCTCAGCCTGCTTGAATCTGTCGAGATTCATGGAATGGAGAAGGTAGAAATCGATATAATCAAGGCCTAAGCGCTCCATTGTTTCGTTAAATATCTTGTCGATTTCTTCCTTTGTTTTAATATCCCATAAAGGAAGCTTGGAAGCAATTTTAAAGCTTTCACGGGGATATCTTTTAACTAAGGATTCACGAAGTGCTACCTCGGACTTACCGCCGATGTAAACGTAAGCTGTGTCAAAATAGTTGAAGCCTTTCTCCATAAAAGCGTCTACCATCTTATTTGTTTCGTCCATATCGATTTCGCTGCCGTTCATGGGAAGACGCATAAAGCCAAAACCTAACTTGCCGATTGTTTCAAATTCCTTGTTCATTTTACTTTTTCCTTTCGCGACTGTACTTATTTTAGTTGCGGTTGTAACAGTTTTATTATATAGCATTTTAATAGTTTTGGCAAGGCTTTTTTATTTCTTTATAAAAGCAATACCTAAGGCGCCGGGTCCGACATGTGTACCGATAACGGAGCCGATTTCACACCTTAAACTGTCCTTTTTATTCAGGTACTTTTCAAGCTGTTTTTCAAACTGCTTGCATAAATCGCAGCGGTCACTGTGGCCGAAAGTTACACCGTAGTCAGAGGAAATTTCAATCTCGTTTATTTTATCCTCAATGAATTTATTGGCAGCCACTCTGCCTCTTGCCTTTCCCACGGACTGCACCTTGCCGTCCACAACACTTATAATGGGATAAATGCCCAGTACACCTGCCACAAAAGCAGAGGTTGCGCTGAGTCTGCCACCCATTTTAAGGTACTTTAAGGTTTCAACGCTTGCAAGAAGCACAACACGCTTGCTAAGCTCGGTGATTTTATTATAAATGCTTTCAGCGCTCATACCGCTGTCACGCATTTTGCAGGCTTCTTTTATTAAAAGGGCGAGACCGAAGGTAGTGTTGTTGGTATCCACTATGTGGATTTTATCGCTGCCTATCATATTCTTT
>JAGBID010000076.1 GCA_017935165.1 Clostridia bacterium | reverse complement strand
AGGCGACAAGATGGCTATGCAGAGACTTAAGGAAGCTGCAGAAAAGGCTAAAATCGAACTTTCCGGTATGACAAGCGCTTCCATCAATCTCCCCTTCATCACAGCTGATGCTACAGGTCCTAAGCACCTTGATACAACTCTCACAAGAGCTAAGTTCAACGAACTTACTTCTGACCTTGTTGAAAAGACAATGGGTCCCGTTCGTCAGGCACTTTCAGACTCAGGTCTTTCTATAAACGAAATCAATAAGGTTCTTTTAGTTGGCGGTTCTTCAAGAATTCCCGCTGTTCAGGAAGCTGTTAAGAACTTTACAGGCAAGGAACCCTTCAAGGGTATTAACCCTGATGAGTGCGTTGCTATCGGTGCTGCTATCCAGGCAGGTGTTCTTGGCGGTGAGGTTCAGGGTCTTCTCCTTCTTGACGTTACTCCCCTCTCCCTCGGCGTTGAAACAATGGGCGCTGTTATGACAAAGATCATTGAAAGAAACACAACAATCCCCACAAAGAAGAGCCAGATTTTCTCCACTGCTGTTGACGGTCAGACTCAGGTTGAGGTTAACGTGCTCCAGGGTGAAAGAGAGTTTGCACGCGACAACAAGCAGCTTGGTCTTTTCCGTCTTGACGGTATTGCTTCCGCTCCCAGAGGTGTTCCCCAGATTGAAGTTACATTCGATATTGACGCTAACGGTATTGTTAACGTTTCTGCTAAGGATTTAGGCACAGGCAAGGAGCAGAAGATTACAATCACATCCTCCTCCAATATGAGCAAGGAAGATATTGATGCTGCTGTTAAGGCTGCAGAGCAGTTTGCTGAGGAAGATAAGAAGCGCCGTGAGGAAGTAGACACAAGAAACAGCGCAGAGCATATGTGCTACACAGCAGAAAAGATGATAAACGAAAACGGCGATAAGCTTGACGAAGCTGATAAGAATGCAATTAACGCTAAAATCACTTCCTTAAAGGAAACAATGAACGGCGGTACTGTTGATGCAATGAAGAGCGGTATGGATGAACTTCAGAAAGCTTTATACACAGCAGGCGAGAAGCTTTATAAGGCTCAGGCTCCTCAGGGCGACGTTCAGGGCAATCCCCAGGGTTATCCCGGTGCAGGTCCTCAGAGCGGTGCTGACAACGTTTACGATGCCGATTACAAGGACGTTGACTAATTTATAACTTAAATCACGTAAATAGCGGCTGTTTTCCTGCAGCCGCTAATCTACGATTATGATGCTCACATTACGTATATTTTTATACTTCTGTTTTGCATCGATCCATATTTAGGAGTGAAAGTAATTGGCTGATAAAAGAGATTATTATGAAGTCCTCGGTGTAAAAAAAGAAGCCGATGACGATGAAATAAAGAAAGCTTACCGCTCACTCGCAAAAAAATACCACCCGGACTTACATCCCGGTGACAGTGAAGCGGAAGCAAAATTCAAAGAATTAAATGAAGCTTACGAGGTTTTATCCGACAAGGATAAGCGTGCACGCTATGATCAGTTCGGCTTTGCAGGAGTCGACCCCAATTTTGGCGGAGGCGCAGGCGGCGGTGGTGCATGGTCCGGTGGCTTTGGTATTGAAGATCTTTTTGAGAATTTCGGTGATTTCTTCAGCGGCGGCTTTGGCGGCGGTTTCGGCGGCAGAAGCTCAAGAAGAAACCCCAACGCTCCAAGACAAGGCACCGACTGTGAAGCAAATGTTACAATTTCCTTTGAGGAAGCTGCAAAGGGCTGCAAAAAAGAGGTAAGCTACCATAGAATTGAGAATTGTCCCGAATGCGGCGGCAATGGCGCTGAAAAAGGCACAAGCCCCAAAACCTGCCCTAATTGCGGCGGCAGCGGTCAGGTAAGAATAAACCAGAGAAGTCCTTTCGGCGTAATTCAAAGTTACACTCAGTGTGAACATTGTCACGGTACAGGTAAGCTTATTGAAAAGCCCTGTAAAAACTGCGACGGCAAAGGCAGAATTCGCCGTATAGTAAATGAAAACATTGACATCCTTGCCGGTATTGATGATGACCAGATTTTAAACGTACCGGGAAAAGGTAACGCAGGTGCTAACGGCGGTCCCAATGGTGATTTACACGTATACGTTACAGTTCGCCCCCACCCCATTTTCGAACGCAGAGGTAATGATGTTTGGCTTAACATCCCAATCACCTTCAGCCAGGCTGCTTTAGGTGCAGATATTGAAGTACCGACACTTGACGGTAAAGTTAACTTCCACATTCACGAAGGCACACAGCCGGGTGACGTTTTCAAAATTAAAGGCAAGGGTATACCTTACATCAACAGCCGCGCAAGGGGCGACCAGTATGTTCAAGTCACAGTTGAAGTTCCCAAGAATTTAAGCAAAAAGCAGAAAGAACTTTTAACTGAGCTTGATAAAAGCGGTGACGATAAAAATTACCAGAAAAGAAAAAGCTTTGTAAGTAAGCTTAAAGAAATTTTCGGTGAATAAAAATTCAGGAGAAGGTTAAATACCTTCTCCTTTTAATTTTATTGGTTTAAATTGATTTCATTCTTAAAGTAGCTACACTGTAAGGAGGGATGATAATTTCATCATTAACATTAAGAATACCTTTGCTTAGTTTAACTTTTTCAGGTTCTTCAGGTGTATTATGGTGATGAACATCATCAGAAGTTAACAGCTCGTACTCACAAACGTCCTGAAGCTTCACTCCGTATGCTTTCAAATCAAAGTGTAATTCATCGTTATATGAAAGATTTGCAGCTGTTACCGTAATTACGCCATCTTTTTCAGATGCTGAAAGAGAGAGTCTTTCAATTCTTTCTTCTCTGCCGTTTTCAGGGTTATTGTATGTTATTTCACCTGCATCCGAGATAATCCTCAATGCTTTAGCGCCCTGATGATATTTCATCATATCAAATACGTGGTATGTAGGTGTACATATCATATAACCGTCACCTGCAAGGAACAAAGAATGAAGGTTATTTACAGTCTGAGCCACTGTTGTCATAAGTATTTTTTCCGGATTATTATTGAAAATATTAAGGCTTAATGCAGCAACAACTGCGTCACGCATTGTGCTTTGCTGTTCAAAAAGATTTTCGACTCTGTTTGGATTATTAGCAGCAGCCTGACGATTATTATTGATTAAATCTGCGCTGGGACCTGAACCGCCCTTATGCCAACAACCCCACTCGTCAATTACAAGTCTGCCATGTTTTTCAAGTCCGTATCCTACTACAAAACCCCAGTTTCTGTCAATGGCACTTTTGATATCAGCTGCCTGACGAAGTAACCTATAATACTGATTTTCTGTAAATTCAGTTGCTGTGCCTTGAGTACCGCAGTAAAAATGAAGGGAAAAACCGCCCATATTTCTGTCTGAATTTTCAACTACGTTAAGAAAATCTCTTGCCCACTTCCAGTCGTTGTGGTTCGCACCAGAACCTATAAGACATAGATTTGAGGCGCTGTTTCGCATAATGACAGAATATTTTCTGAATTCATGACCGTAAACCTCGGGAGTCATATTTCCGCCGCCGCCCCAGGTTTCGTTTCCTACACCCCAATATTTTACGTTAAAGGGTTCTTTGTGTCCGTTCTTTTCACGAAGTCTTGCCATTGTTGTAGTACCGGCAGGACTGTTACAGTAATCTATCCAGTCACGGATATCCATAGGAGTCATTGAAGTAATGTTGGCTGCAATATAGGGTTCAGCACCAACAAGCCTGCAGAATTCAATAAATTCGTGGGTACCAAATTCATTTGTTTCGTATCTTCCGTCATCACCTATCCACCAATTCCTTATTATAGGCCTCTCCTCTTTTGGTCCGATACCGTCACGCCAATTATATATCTCAGCAAAGCAGCCTCCGGGCCAACGAAGTACACTTGGCTTAATGGCACGGAATTTTTCAACAAGATCCTTTCTGAAACCGTTTATATTTGGAATGTGTGAATTTTCTCCTACCCATATACCATCATAAATAACACCGCCGATATGCTCGCTGAAATGTCCGTAAATAAGCGGATCAATTGTACCCAATTTTTCAGGAACAAAAAGCGAAACATTAACTTTAGCCGCCATATTAAATACCTCCCTTTATTTGTTGATTAAAGTATTCTGTAATTTTAGAATATACAGAAAATAAACGTTTATAGCAAGCAATAATTTATCTTTTGGTAGAAATAAATTGTTCAGATATTAGGTTGATTTTATTTTAAATTATGTTAAACTAATAAGGACAAAATCAGAAAGGATGTTTTTATGGGTAAAACAAAACTAAGTGACCTTTTTTTAAGCTTTGCAAAAATCGGTGCCTTTACCTTTGGCGGCGGCTACGCTATGCTCCCCATGCTAAAAAAAGAGGTTGTTGAAAATCATAAATGGGCAAGCGAGGAGGAGCTTTTAAACTACTACGCAGTAGGACAGTGCACTCCCGGTGTTATTGCAGTTAACACAGCCACCTTTATAGGACATAAAGAAAGAGGTGTTCTGGGTGGCGTTATTGCTTCAGCAGGTGTTATTGCACCGTCATTTTTAATTATTTTAATTGTTGCAGCCTTTTTAAACGGTTTCCAGAATAATGAATACGTTATCCACGCTCTTGCAGGCATTAAAGTTGCTGTAGCAGCTTTAGTTACAAATGCCGTAATAGGTCTTTGGAAAAAAGGTGTAAAGGATTTAGTAGGTATAATTATATTTATAGCTGCTTTGGCTGTATCGTTTTTCCTGCCTGTTTCACCTATATTTATAGTTATTGCTGCAATTGTTTTAGGACTTATTTACGGCAGATTTGCGCCTAAGAATAACGGAAAGGACGGTAATAAATAATGGTATTTTTACTTCTTTTCCTTGAATTCTTCAAGACAGGTCTCTTTGCCATTGGCGGCGGTATGGCTACCCTGCCCTTTTTAAATGAGCTTGCAAACAAATACCCCTGGTTCACCGTTGATGACCTTTCGGATATGATAGCGGTTTCCGAGTCAACCCCCGGTCCTATTGGTGTTAATATGGCAACTTATGCCGGTTACACAACAGGTTTTAACGAGCTCGGTGTTTTAGGAGGTATTTTAGGTGCTTTTGTTGCTACCTTAGGTCTTGTAACACCTTCAGTCATTATTATCCTTATAGTCGCAAAAATCCTTAAAAAATTCCAGGACAGCAAGCTTGTAAAGGATGCTTTCTACACTTTACGCCCTGCTGTTACAGCTTTGATTGCTGTAGCCGGTATTTCAATTATAAACGTTTCCCTTCTTAACTGGAATGTATATAACACAAGCGGAAACATTATAGACTTATTCAATATTGTTGCAATAATAATGTTCCTTGTTATTTTATGTATGCAGCTCTTCCTTAAAAAGGTCAAGCTGCACCCCATTGTTTACATTGTAGCCGCTGCTATAGTGGGTATTATCTTTAAGATGTGATTACTTGAGCATATTCTCGACACCTGAAATCATTTCGCCTACGGTGTGGACTGCCTTACCGGCGGATTTTTTCAGGTGCTTCATATTCTTATGCTGTTTCTTTTTCATTACTGCACTGCTCACAGCAATTGCTGTTGCTCCCGTTATCATACCTATACCAATGCTTTTAGCTGTGTTCATTGCTTTATTTGCCATAATAAGAAACCTCCAATATAATAATGTGTACTTACAAACGGTAATTATAAGTGACATTTATATTTTGCCCCCTAAACGTAAAATTATCTTTAAATATGAAAGAAAGTCGGTGGTAAATTTGCCTACCTTAAATATTGTAATGGTCGAACCCGAAATTCCTCAGAACACCGGTAACGTTGCCCGTACCTGTGCAGCTACAGGCGCAAGACTGCACCTTGTAGGCCCTATGGGATTTAAAATCGATGACAAAAAATTAAAACGTGCAGGTCTTGATTACTGGCACCTTTTAGACATAACTTACTATGATAGTCTTGATGATTTTTTCAGCAAAAATCAAGGTAAATTTTTCTATTTTTCAACAAAGGCACAGCACAAACACACAGACGTAAAATACGAGGATAACTGCTACCTTTTATTTGGTAAGGAAACTGCAGGTCTGCCTGAAAAGCTTTTGTTTGAAAATCCTGAAACAACAGTGCGTATTCCAATGATTGAGGATGCAAGGAGCTTGAACCTTTCAAACAGCGTTGCTATAGGTGTTTACGAGGTTTTAAGGCAGTGGGATTACCCCGAGCTTTCAGCAGCGGGAAATTTAAGAAATTACAACTGGGCAGACAGCCGGGATATTGTACTCGGTGAATAAAAAATAAAACGGAGATTACTTCTTTTAAAGTATCTCCGTTATTTTTATGCTTCTATTTAGTTTCATCAAGCTTCATTAATATGAATTCATAGGAATCTTCAAGAGCTTTCCATGAAGCATCCACTACGTCCCTTGAAACACCTACAGTTGTATAGCGGCGCTTGTTGTAAGTTGAAGTTATAAGAACTCTAACTAACGCTCCCGTGGCGGCATCCGCTCCGTCCAATACTCGTACCTTATAATCTGCAAGCTTTACATTCTTTAGCGCAGGGTAAAATTCTTCAAGAGCACTTCTCAGGGCTTTGTCCAGAGCATTCACGGGACCGTTGCCTTCAGCCGCCATTAACTTTAGCTCATCCCCCACCTGCACCTTAACTGTTGCACTTGCATTATAATCTTCGGGTGTACCAACACCGGTATAAATTCTGTAATAAATAAGTTTAAAATACGACTTAAATAAACTTAGTTTTTTTCTTACCATTAATTCAAAGGAGGCATCCGCTCCTTCAAACTGATAGCCAATGCTTTCAAGCTCTTTAAGCCTTGACAATACCTGCTCTGCCTCCTTACCATCCGGCGAGAGAGTAGGCACCAATGATTTTATTCTTTCAAAAATGACCGCTTTACCGCTAATTTCTGAAGCAGGGAAACGCCTTTCATTACCAACCAAATAAGGGTCTATATGCTCGAAGGAATGGGGATTTTTAAGCACAGCTGCCGCATGCATACCTGCTTTATGAGTAAAGGAAGCTTTTCCAACGAATGGCATTTCATACGGAAGCACAGAGTTGTTTACGCTTGCCATAGCTTTAGCTGTAGGCGTAAGTTTATTCAGCTTATCCTGAGGAATACAGGTATAACCAAGCTTTATCTGCAAATTGCCTATAACACTTATTAAATTGGCATTACCGCACCTTTCGCCGATACCAAGAAAAGTACCCTGTACATGAGATGCACCTTCCAAAACACATCCTACACTTGATGCAACCGCCATTCCGCTATCATTATGAAAATGAATACCAACGGGAATTTTTACAGCCTTTTTAGCTTCCTTTAATATTTCAGTAGCTTCAAAAGGGAAGGTGCCGCCGTTAGTGTCACAAAGGCATACCAAATCCGCCCCGCCCTTCTCGGCAGCTTTAAGGCACTTAACAGCATATTCCTTATTTTCTTTATAACCGTCAAAAAAATGTTCTGCGTCGAAAATAAGCTCTCTTCCGTGAACCTTGATAAAACGACAGCTTTCCTCAATCATTTTAAGGTTTTCTTCCTCGCTGCATTCAAGAACAGTTTTTACCTGAAAAAGGGAGGCTTTACCGAAAATTGTGCAGACAGAAGTACCTGCTGAAAGCAATGCTTTCAAATTATTATCGTCATAAACATTTGTATTCTTACGTCTTGTGCTGCCAAAGGCTGTTACTTTGCTGTGCTTTAATTTTTCATCCTTTAACAGTTCAAATATTTCTCTGTCGCGAGGATTGGATGCAGGGTTACCCACTTCGACATAATCTATGCCAATATCGTCAAGCAGGTGGATTATTGTAAGCTTATCGGTATTGGAGAAATTTACCTTGTAGCCCTGTGCACCGTCACGCAGTGTAGAATCCAGGATTTTTACTTTATTGTTCATTTTATAATTACCTTTCAAAGTAAAGGATTTTAAGCATAAAATAAAGGCGGTATTAAATACCACCTTTATCTTACACTAAATTCGCTTAACCTTCAACCATTTTTGTGTTATTAATTAAATTATTAAGAAGTTTTTCGCTGTCAAGGTAATAATCGACAAGTTCTTCCTTGAATTCAATCTGTGAGCCTTCTTTCATTCTAAGGCAGAAATTATACCTTCTGAGAAGCTTATTTAAATCAGCTTCGGTAAAATCATGGTCATAGCCTTTGATATTGGGGAACTTGATGTCACTCATAGATTCAAGGGAATCAACTGCTATCCAGCGGTTATTCTCGCTGTCTGCTACACTTTCATCAAAGGTTTTGTAAACATCCTCAACCTGTGCGCCAATCATTTCATAAGAGGTTTCGTCAATTATCCACAGCATACTTGAACAATCGTCATAGTCAGAGATATATTTCGCGTGGAATACCTCAACACTTTCAAGGTAATTTGAGAAGTTCTGCTCATCGGAAGGCACACCGTCATTGGCATAAAGCATTATTTCAATTTTAACTTCGCCGTCACCGTTTCTGTCCTCGCCGTACTGTTCCAAGTGGTCAGCCAAATCGGTCAAAGCAGCATCCTCCACAGATACCTGTGTTAAAAGCGCCACACGGTAATCCGGCTCGACATAAGTTATATACTGGTAAGTATAGTAGCCTGCCATAATAAGCACAACCGCAGCTAAAACGACCCACCATTTATGGTAGTACCACCAGTTCTTTCTTTTTTCCTCTTTACTTAATTCGAGATATTTTTTATCGTGAAGTGTACTCTCTTCACCGTCTCTAAGGTATCTTTCTCTTGCCATTTATAAAGTACTCCTTGCTTTATTTACTGCAAAAATTATAAAGCATTTTAATGAACTAATTCTAAACTTTTTGATAATTAACGGTTAATAAATAATTTAACAATATTTTCTAAATAATAAAAGGAGGTCTAAACCTCCTTTATTGTTTTACTTTTTAAGAAGATCGCGGATTTCTTCAAGAAGGAGAACTTCGCTTGGTTTCTCAGGCTCAGCAGGTGCTGCTGCAGCTGCCTCTGCTGCCTTTGCCTCTTCCTCGGCTTTCTTTGCCTCTGCAGCCTTCTCACGAAGCTTGTTAATTGCCTTTACAAAGCAGAAAACAACAAGTGCAATAAGAAGGAAGTTGATAATGTTCTGGATAAGTGCGCCGTACTTGATAGCGTTTAAAACTTCGCCTGTCTCAGGGTCAGTAGCAAGAACTACCATCTGGCTGCTGAAATCGACTCCGCCTGTAATAAGACCGATAGCAGGTGTAACAACATCCTTTACAAGGCTGTTTACAATAGCTGTGAAAGCAGAGCCAACAACTACGCCGACTGCCATATCGATTACGTTACCGCGGGAAATAAACTCTTTGAATTCACCAAAAAAACCTTTTTTAGCCATAATAACAACTCCGTTTAATCAAATTTATGTAATAATATTACCGCAAAATAAGTAAAAACGCAACATTTTTTTACTATTATCTGAAGATTTCTTCAAGAAGTTCTTCAATACCGCCGTTAGTTAAAATTGACATTAACAGCATGAAGAAAACGAGTACAACGAAACAGCCGCAACCACCAAACAAACATCCCAACGGACCTCTGCCAAATCTCATAATCTAACCTCCAAAATATATTAAAATAATTATACCACCTAATTTTATAATTGCAACAAAAAAGAGCAGTTGTATACTGCTCAATTTCGTGCATTTGAAATATCAGATTTTACTTACTATCATTCTTTCAAAATCTTTTCCGTTTTTCAGGCGGTCGGAGTAAACCTTTGTACATTTTTTATATTTACTGAAAAGTTTTCTCTTTTCCTCCTCGTTAACATAAACCTTCCAGTAACCTTTAAGGTCGCTGGGCTCCTTATTTTCAAGGTAACCGTTTACATCCTCCGGGTCATAACCAAGGAATAGTCCTATCTCATGTGGGAACTCCCCTTCGTTTTCAAGCTCCTTTATAAGCTTTTTAATTGAAAGATTGGGATTCTCCGGGGCGTAGCCTTTCTCACGGAGGATTAATTCAGCAAGGTCGCCCCGAAGATCACAGGAGAGCATATTTGGTCTATAAATATAGATAAGCGCTTTTTGTTCCTTATACCTTAAAGGTATAACTCTAATGCCCTTTTTTCTTAAAAGCTTATTCCACTTTCTAAGGTCACTTTTAAGCTTTTCCGGACTTTCAACAGAATATGAGAACATATTGGCTGTTTTCATACCTGCAAGTGTTGGTGAAGCATGACGTACTACTAATTCTTCCGGCATAAAAACATTCCTTCCTCTGGTTAGCCTTTGCTAACCTTATTCTTAAAAATTATCCTTCTTGCGAAGGAAATAATTTTTCATTTAATAGTTAGCCTCCGCTAACTTGATTATATTTTACCCTATTTTCCTGTTTATGTCAATAGGGATATTAAATTTTTTGTATTTTATCTTTAATATCCGGTAATTATTTAATATATTCTTTCAATATAAATACACATTTCCTTCTTTTTACACTTGTTTTTATTTTATTTAGTGCTATAATTATAAAAATGGCAGAAAAACAAAACAAAATATCACATTCTGCTACGGAGGGAAACATTATGAAGAAATTTTTATCTGTTCTCCTTTGTGTTGTTTTAGCTCTTGCTTGCTTTACAGCTTGCTCTGCTAAAGAAGAGCTTACAGGTACATGGAAGGCTGACGTTAACTTAGCTGATGCTATGAACCAGGTTATCACAGAAGGAGACCCCACAGTTGGTGAGTACATTAAGTTTAAAGAGTTTACTCTTACAATTGTTCTTGAACTTAATGAAGACGGCACTTACAAGATGTATGCTGATGAAGCTAAAGCATTAAGTTCTTTTGAAAGCCTTAAGAAGGAATTCAAAGACGGCATGCTCAAATACTTAGAAGCTACACTTAAGGATGCAGGTCTTGACATGAGCCTTGAAGATGCTCTTGCACTTACAGGCATGAACGTTGATGATTTAATAGAAGAATCATTCTCTCAGGATATCCTTGATGATATGCTTGAAGAAATGTACAACGAAGGTCAGTACGAAGCTAAGGACGGCAAGTTCTTAACATCCGGTGACCTTGATTCTAAGCCCACAGATAACGGCGAGACATACAAGCTTGAAGGCAACAAGTTAACACTTGACGGCAACACAAGCGGCAACGAAATGCTCGAACTTATCTATCCCCTTAGCTTTAAGAAAGCTTAATGACGTCTTAATTTAAAACGAAACCTCGGTGATTTCTCACCGAGGTTTTCTTGTCAGTTTATATATCCGTTAGTTCTTGCAAATTCATCAAGGTAGCTTACGCCATCTTTCCTTACTATTGAGCCGTTAACTACGCTGTACTTACCTTTAGTATCTGTAAGTATGGTTGCATCGGTAAGAATACCGTCAGCTACTATAAAGCAGTTTTTATGCATTACTCTGCCATCGCTGCGCTTATTTACATAAATTACAGTATCGCCGTAAGTTACTTTTATAATATGCTCACTTTCTTCATAAGTAGGCTCGACATCATCCTTTATGGCAATTATGGAAACAAACTTTGCGTGAGCATCTTCATCTGTTTTAAGGTTGTAGGATTTGTACTTGCAGTTAGGCTCTGTACTATTATCCTTATATCCGTCGTGAACAGTTACTTCACAAGGTGTAAGCATTTTAAAGCTGTTGTTCTCCTCAGCGTGGAGAAGGAAATTACACTCACCTTTTTCATAGCACTCGATATCATCATAAATTAGAATGAAATCATCAAGCCAAAGGAAATGGCGCTGATGCTTACGATACCAACGGCTCATAGGACCTGTGCAATCGGCAAGGACGTATTTGTAACCGTTTTCATCCTTAAAGCTTGAAAGCTTACCGGGAATTCTTGCGTGGTCCTTATAGTTATCTCTGTAGTCCTGGCCCTTACCGTTAAAAAGAACCGTGTTGTGAGCAATGCTCTGTACATAATACTGCTGATAAGAAGGTGTGCTGTAATTTTTAGGTGCGCCGGAATCGTAAATTTCATAGTTGCCGTTTTTAAAGAAGCAGAAATGTCCTGCATCTGCATGGGCGTGGTTCCAGGTATCGCCGCATTTAACAGAAAGCATACATCCATCCTTTTCAAAGGTATCGCGGAAGCTTGCCCAGCCAATTTTATTGTAACAGACGTTCTTAGTTTCGGGCATTTCCATTTCCTTGTTAAGTTCATCTTCAATTAAGCAAAGTGTAACCTTACTGCCGTTATCCTTACTTCTGTTATTTAAATACCAGCGAACCTTGGGATTATCGATACCATAACGTAACATATATATAGGATAACCAAAGGCATCATCTAAGGGACCGTCGCCATAGTTTGTCATCAACTCACCCTTGCTTGAAGGATAGTAGAAATTAAGGAGGAAGTCAAAGTAACCGTTTAATATTTCGGTATCCTCTATAGGATGCTTATCATATACGCGGTTATAAACACAGGCGAATCGGAGATATTCGAAAAGTGAGTAGTTCTTATAGCCAAGACCTTCGTAGAATCCGCCGTTATCATAATTAACAGGCTTTGTGTTAACAACATTACCTTTATAAGCAAACCATTCTGCCAAGGCTTTTATACCGTAATGCATACGATTTTCGTAATCAGGGATAGATTCACGCATAAGTACGGATGCAACCAATGCACTTGAGATCATTACGCACCACCAGTTGTGACCCATTGTGTCAATGCTGTGTTTACGTATACCGGGCATAATCCACTCGTTGTATATGGGTAAAATGCCCTTTTCCCAGGTGCTCTTAATTATTTCAGCTTTCTCCTCCTCTGTTAATAAATCACCAAAAAGGTTGTAGGCATAAGCCATATTAACGGCTTTAGCTGCTGAGCCTAACTCGCAGGTATCTTCAAAGCTGCCGCCGTGAGCCTCTCTTCCGGGAATCCAAAGCTCTGCTTCACAGAGATTCTTCACTGTTTCCTTGGCTTTTTTAAAATAAGCCTCGTCCTCTGTGTAGTAATAAGCAAAACCCATAAGCTCAAGGTCAGCATTTTCTGCGCTTTCAAGTGACTTCTTTGCGCTTTCAAGTAAGGTTGCAACTGTATCTTTTGTGCGCTTGTTTTCACTTTCCCTTATTTTCTTGATTTCTTCAACTGTAAAAATCGCATTGCTAAGCATAATCAAACACCTTTCTTTATAATTAAATATATCCGTTTATTCTGGCAAATACACCAAGAAGTGTTTTGCCGTTCTTACGTACTATTGAGCCGTTTACCACAGCTACTTTACCGCCGTTTTCTATAAGGATAGTTGCATCGGTTTTGTAGCCATCCGCTTCTATAAAGCAGTTTTTATGCATTACCCTGCCGTCACTGATTTTGTTTACATAGAATTTGATATCACCGTAAGTGACCTTGATATATTTTTCAAACTCTTCGTACTGCGGCTCCTTACCCTCATCAAGGCACAATGCTGAAACAAACTTAGCATGATCCTCAACGCCTGTAGGAAGATTATAGGATTTATATTCGCAATTTATTTCGCTGCTTTTATTCTTATAACCTTTCTTTATTTCGTACTCGCATGGAGTAAGCATTCTGAAAGGTGTAATCTCTTTTTCTTCATGAATGAGGTAATTTACAGTTCCTTTTTCGTAACACTCAATGTCGTCATAAATAAGTATTATATCCTCTATCCAAAGGAAATGACGCTGGTGCTTTCTGAAATATCTGCCCATAGGGCCTGTTGCATCGGCTGCTACATACCTGAAACCGTCACAGTCTTTATAATTTACGAGCCTACCGGGTACTCTTACGTGGTCTTTATAGTTATCTCTGTAGTCCTGACCTTTACCTTCAAAAAGCACGGTATTGTGAGCAATACTCTGAACATAGTAACCCTGATAAGCAGGTACACTATAGCTTTGAGGACCGCCGCCCTCACCTATAACAAGAGCTCCATCCTTATAAAGCACAAAGGATGTGGCATCAGCATGGGCGTGATTCCAGGTATCACCGCACTTTATGGCAAGTAAAGTGCTGTCATTTTCAAAGCTGTCACGGAAAGTTGCCCAACCGATTTTACTGTAACAAGCTGAAGTTTCCGTTGGTGCTTTTGCTTCACTTTCAGCTACCTTATCCCATATAAGAAGCTGAGTAAATTTATCGCGGTCATACTTAACTCTGTTTTTAAGGTAGAAGATTATTTCGGGGATATCGAGCCCGTACCTTATCATTAACGCAGGGCAGGACATATCCTCAGCGCCATTTGTATCACCGAACGGAACTGTCTGTAAAGCTTTATCGGAAGGATAATAGGTATGAAGGATAAAGAGAGCCATTTTTCTGATTATCTCTTCATCATCAAAGGGATGCTTGCCGAATACCCTTTTATAAACGTTTGCAAAAAGAAGGTATTCATTTAAGGAGTAGTTTATGTAATCAAGGCCTTCCCAGAAACCGCCTTCGTCGTAATTTACCGGTTTTGTGTTTATAGGGTTACCTTCGTACTTAAACCAGGCTTCACAGCAATCACAACCGATTCTAACAAGCTCCTCGCCTTTTTCTATTTCGTCCTTCATAATTGTTGCTGCAAGAACACCTGCGGATACACAGGCAATCCACCAGTTATGACCCATTGTATCTATGGAATGGATTCTTGTATCGGGCAAAATCCAATCCTCATAAATAGTCATAATGCCCTTTTTATAGGTATTATCTGTAATATATTCTCTTTCGTCCTCAGTTAAAAACTCTTTGAAAAGAGCATAACCTAAAGCCATAAATTTAGTTTTTGCAGAGGAACCGAGCTCGCTGTTGCCTTCAAATCCACCGTGCTTGCCGCCATGGTACCATTTATCCTCACTGCAGACAGTATGCATTACTTCCTTTGCTTTTTCAACGTATTTTATGTCACCGGTATAATAATAAGCAAAACCAAGGCTCAAAAGTGAAGCTCCTTCTCCGGCACCTTTAACATTTTCTGCTTCACTTAAAACTGATTTTAACAAATCCTTAGTTCTTTCGTTTTTACTTAGCTTGATACTTTCAAGTTCATCCAATGAAAACACAGCATTATAAAGCATTTTAACACCCCTTATAAAATATTTACGTACAATATACTAATTTAATAATACTAAAAACCCCTGCTTTTTTCTATGTTATTTCTGCTGTATATTATGTAATTCTTGCTATTTTTTACAGTAAAAGCGAAGTTTTATTGACACAAACTGTTATAACTGATAAAATAAAGCTATCATTTATACTTAGGAGGTATATTATGCCTGATATTTATTACGGTCGCGGAACTAAAGAACAGTTCGACGATTATATGGATTTTATAAACTACGTATTCGGCTTTAACGGCAACGAAAGCGATTTTAAAAAGCTTTTACCTAAGCTTTACAAGCCTGAGCTTATGCCTGCTTACAATTCCTTTAATGCTATAAAGGACGGAAAATTCATGGCTGCTATTGGTGCTTTCCCCGGCAGCTTAGAGGTTTGCGGTGTTAAGCTTAAAACCTGCGGTATCGGCAACGTAGCCGTTCACCCATACCACAGAGGCGAGGGATATATGAAAACCTGCCTTAATATGGCTATTGACGAGATGGTTAAGGATGGTGTTGATTTAAGCTCACTTGGCGGTCAGAGACAAAGATATAACTATTTCTCCTATGAAAATGCAGGTGTAAACTATGCCTTAGGTATAAATAAGACTAATTTGCGCCATGCTTTCGGCAATAAAAAAACAGATGTGGAAGCAATCGCAGTTACAAAAGACGATTATATTTACCTTAATTATATTAAGGATGCTTACAAAAAGGGAAATTATGTACCTTACCGTGATGACGAAAGACTTTTTGACGTTCTTTGTTCCTGGAGAGCAAAGCCTTATATATTTAAAAAAGATAATGAAATAATCGGTTACTGTGTTTTAAACGGTGAAAACATTACCGAAGTTTACGCAGAAAGACCTGAAATGATAGTTGATTTTGTCAGAGCTTTGATGGAGTTTAATAATAATATAAATATTGGTTTACCTCCATTCAAAACCGAATATTTAGAGCCTTTGGAGGATATTTCCAACGGCATAAGTATTACAAAAGGACATATGTTTACTGTTCTTAATTACAAAAATGTAGTTAAAGCATTTATGCTCCTTAAAAACACTTACGAAGCTCTTCCCGATGGCGAGATGAAGCTTTTAATTCATGGCAGAGGCGGCGACGAAAAACTTATCATTAAAGTTGAATGCGGAAATATTACCGTTGAAAATTATGAAGGTGATGATTATATCGAGCTTCAACACATTGAAGCTTTAAGATTAATTTTTTCACACTGTTATTTCAAACGCAGTAAAATATCTCCCTTAGCGGAAAAATGGTTCCCGCTTCCTATTTGGGAATACAGTGTAGATGCGGTTTAATATTTAAATAAAAAGAAGGCTCGTTTTTGAATTTCGAGCCTTCTTTATTTTTTAGGGAATCATAAATAATCCTATACCTATGACGGAAAGAATCAGGCTTAAAGCCATATCCTTTGTGATTTTCTCCTTGAAAAAGATTCTGCCAAATACAGCACCTAAAACAATTACAACCGCACTTAATATGGGAAACTGAATGGAAGCATCCATTGTAACCATACATTTAAGGGAGAAGATGTTGCCCAAGGTGTTACACACAGCATAGGAACCTGCAAAAATAACAAGTAAAATAAAAAGTTTCACTGTCATTTTATTCTTGCCTATCTCCCAAAAAGCTTTTTTAAATGCAGATTTTTCACCTTTAACCGTGCTTACTACAGCAAGAATCACCATAATAAGCAGTGAAAGTGCCAGTCTGATAAAAGATGCAGTCATAATAAAGCTATCCTCGCTTACTGCAAAGGTCGCTATCTGATGCATTTTAGAAAACACGCTGACAAGTCCGTTTGTTAAGAAAACAAGGGATACAGCTATTATGTACAGGATTCTGTTGTTCCTGCCTGTGGTTTCTTCTTTTTTAAGAAGAGTGGGAATCAGAGAAATCATTAATACAATAATGCCTATCCACTTAAAAACTCCGGGATTTTCACCTAAGTAAATACCGTAGAAATAAGGAACCACCATTCCGCCTGCCAAACAGAAAGTTGTAACAGCGCTTACCTTACCATAGGTCATACCCATAAATGATGAAACGCCGCACACAATACCGGAAAGCGAATACAACAGCGCAACTAAAAATGCGCCCAAATTCATTTCAGCAGGCAAGCCTGATTTAACAATCAGGAACAAAGATGCTACCGATGCAGAAATAATACCGTTATACAGACTTACAGAAAGGCCGCCGACAGTTCGTTTTTCAAAGAACTTTGTGAATATAAACTGTAGCGAAAAAAATATGCAGGCAATAAGCAAATATAAATAATCCATAAAACACTCCGAATAATTTATTTTATTTAATTATAACGGTTTTAACTAATTATTCAATAGGATAAATTCCACAAGATTATGTAATTTGGTAAGATTATTATAGTTGAGCTTATTGTTACTTTATGTTTTATTTGATATAATTTTGATATAAAATAAAAGGATGTGTTTTTGTGAGAGTATATAAGCCTGAATTTATAGTAGGCATGACCGAAAGCTATGAAGCTATACCCGAAAAATTTATCAAGGCAGCGGTACCCGGTGCCGTTCAGCTTGACTATCAGAGAGAATACAAACTGCCTGATTACAGATACGGTGTTAACTTTAAGAATTATAAATGGATGGAAGATGTTTATACTCATTACATTTCAAAGCTCAATGTCCCTTTAAAGGAACACGAAAAAGCTGAACTTGTATTTAAAGGAATTGACTACCGTTATGAAATCCGAATAAACGGCAAGCTTT